>VAYK01000012.1:0-9798 GCA_005884985.1 Actinomycetota bacterium
AAGGACGAAGGACGAGTACATCCCCACCCCGATCAGGAAGGCGACGGTGTTGGTGGTCCACACGCCGCGGATCGCCATCATCCGCATGTCGACCAGCGGCTCGCGCGAGCGCAGCTCCTCACGCACCCAGGCGGCGATCACCACGATGCCGAAGGCGAGCAGGCCCAGCGTCTTCGACGAGCCCCAGCCCCAGGTGCTGGTTTCGGTGATCGCCAACAGGACCCCCGAAATGCCGAGCGTCATCAGCGCCGCGGCGCGGTAGTTGATCTGGGCCGGCGTCTTGACCGGCGACTCGGGGATGTAGCGCCTGGTCAGATAGGCGGTGACGAGGACGATTCCCAGCGGGAACCATAACAGCCAGTGGTAGGAGAGGTTCCCGGTGACGATGCCCGCAAAGACCACGCCCGCGCCGCCACCGATCCCGAGCAGGGATGAGACCAGCCCGATTGCACCCGGGACCCGTTGGTTGGGGAACTCGTCGCGGATGATCGAGAAGGCGAGCGGGAAGATGCCGCCGCCGGCGCCCTGGATAAGGCGACCGAGGATCATCAGCCAAAGGGAGGAGGCGATCGCCGAAATCAGCGTGCCGAACGCGAGCATCAACAGCACGATCATCAGCAGGCGCTCCTTCCCGTACATGTCACCGAGCCGGCCGATGATCGGAGTCGCCACCGAGGCGCTCAACAGGTACGCGGTCAGCACCCAGCCGACGGCGCTCTCGGTCGTGTGGAGGGAGCTCTGGATCTGGGGCAGGGCGGGGACGACCAACGACTGCAGCAGGGCGTAGGAGATGCCGCCGAGGGAGAGAACGGCGAGGATGATCCGGGGGCTCGGGGCGGCGGTACGCTGCAAGATCGGATGACCTTAGCAGATGATTGGTTTGCACCAAGGGTTAGGTCATGATAACTTTCGGTGTGTGCCAAAGGATACGAGAGAGAGCGCGCCGCCCGGCATCGCCCAACAGTGGCCGACGCTGCTGATGATCAAGCTGGGCCGGATCACGATGCACCGCTTCACCGAGGCGCTGGAGCCGTTCGGAATCCGACCGCGCCACGTCGCGGCCCTGATCGAGCTTCGGGACCGTGGGGAGCTCACGCAGCAGTCGCTGTGCGGACAGCTGCATCTCGATCCCACCAATCTGGTTGCGATCCTCAACGAGCTCGAGCAGCGGGGCTATGCCACGCGTCGCCGCGATCCCGAGGATCGCCGCCGACACCTCGTCGAGGTCTCAAGGAAGGGGATCGCGGTGATCGAGAAGGTCTCCGAGGTGATGGACGGAGTGGAGGCAGACCTGCTCGACGGCCTCGAGCCCGCCGAGCGCGAGCAGCTTGCCGGCCTGCTGACCTCGATCTGGGATCGAAGCGGCGGCTACGAGGCATGGTCCCAGGTCGCAGCCGAAGCCGACGACAAGGCTGCCTAGAGCCTCATGCGCATCTGAGGATGATGGTGGGTCGGCAGCGAGATCACTATGGAGCCGCTCGACGACGCAATCGACCACGTCCGCGGCTCGTCGGCGGGACGTCTCATTACGATCTGCGGCGGTACGCCGACCGGCTCGGGCTCGACGCCGACGTGTTCGACGGCCTAACGCTCGAGTGTCGTAGCTTCGTGTCGATGGCAGCACTCATCCGTCCAGGGCGGGCCCTGCGGGAGGTGTGACCAGATCCCATGAATGACCCGGCCTCTGGCGCGCTGATCCCGGTCCGAGACGGCGACCACGCCCTCGGCGCCGAGGAGCCCAAGCTGACGCTGATCGAGTACGGAGACTTCGGCTGCCCGTTCTGTTTCGCTGCCAGTCGCCCTGTGATGGGTCTCTTGGAGCGCTACGACGCCCTGAGCCTGGTCTGGCGCCACTTCCCTGACTCCGAGCTTCACCCTGGGGCGGATCTCGCCGCGGAGCTTGCGGAGGTTGCCGCAGCGCACGGAAAGTTCTGGGAGGCGCATTCGCTGCTGTTAGCCGGCCGCGAGCAGTTCACGCCGGAGGACTTGATGTCGGTGGCGCGGCGGCTCGAGCTGGAAGTCGATGAGGTCGAGTCTGCCCTCCACGAGCACAGCTTTCTAGAGCACGTCCTCGACGACATCGCGGGTGGCAAACGGGCCGGAGTTCACGCTACGCCGACGTTCTTCGTGGATGGAGAGCGACTGGAAGGCCACTGGCGGCAGCTGGCCCAGCTCGTCCCGGTGGCGCTCGGGCGAGCGAATGCCGCGGGCGCCGGGCCCTCGCCCCCGGGGGAAGGCCAGGGGCCGTGAGTGCCGAGGGCTCAATGGCAGTGCGTCTAATCCACCGCCGATTGCGCTCACGCGCGAAGCAACGGCCACCCGATCATCCGCTCGCTCCAGGCGGGCGAGCAGTGGTCTTGGTGCTTCATCGATGACATCGCGCTGCTGATTCCCGGGCTGCGCGGCGAAACCCGCATCCGCCGGCGTCTCGTTCGGGCGCTTGAGCGAGACGGTTGGTCTGTCGCCCGTCAGCGCGGCAGTCACGCGCTTGTGGTCGTCACACCACTCGCACTCGTTCGCGCGCTAGGCGGGGACCAGCCGGCGCGCTCAGGCAGCCGGCCACTGACTATCGTCCCCGGGACATGTGGCAGTCGTCGCAGCCCGCCGCGCCGGGCTCGCCTGGTGGCGCGGATCCGCCGCGTCCAGAGCCGCAGAAAGTCAGCGAGCAGCTCGAACGCTGGCTGACAACTGAAGGCGACAAGACCTTGGGCAGCCTCATCGAACTCTTCGAAGAGAAGAGCTTCGCGATCCTCTTCGTGCTTCTGCTCGGCGTGCCGGCGCTCCCACTACCGACTGGCGGCGTCACGCATGTGTTCGAGATCATCGCCGTACTACTCGCGCTTCAGCTGATAGCCGGCCGCGACCAGATCTGGCTGCCCCAGCGCTGGTGCAAGCTCGAGCTGGCGGGCCAGCAGCGGCAGCGCTTCATCACTGCACTCCTGAAGATGATCCGGCGGCTCGAGCGCTTCTCCCACCCTCACCTGCGCTTCCTGTTCGACCATCGTTTGAGCAACATCGTCTTTGGGCTGCTCGTGATCGGCGGGTCCGCTGGCGCCTTCTTGGCTCCGCCGTTCACGGGACTCGACACCCTGCCGTCGCTCGGTGTCGTGCTGCTGTCGCTCGGGATGCTGCTCGAGGACTTCGTCGTCGTGGTCGTCGCGCTCGTCGTCGGTGTCGCCGGCGTCGTGCTCGAGGTCGTGCTGGGCAGCGCGGCGATCAACGGCCTCGGGAAGCTCCTCTAGGGCGACCTGCGTTAGTGACTTCCGCTTACGGGTGAGCGGGGCAATCACCGCAGTCGGCTCTTCGGGCTCTTCGCAGCTGCCTAGCCGGCGCGTTGGCAGAATTCGCGTGATGTCTCCCCGAAATGGTGGCAAGCCGATCGTGATCATCGGTGGCGGTCTCGCCGGAGGCAACGCAGCGGCAACTCTGCGCAATGAGGGCTTTCGGGGCCGAGTCGTGCTCATCGGCCGGGAGCCCGGCATCCCTTTTGGTCGTCCTCCGCTATCCAAGACCTACCTCCGGTCGGAGGAGGATCTCGACGGCTGGTATGTCAGACCTGCCGACTGGTATGCGAAGCACGATGTCGAAAGGCTCGTCGAGTCGAGCGTTGTCGCCGTGGATCCCGCCGCGCACAACGTGGTCTTGGACTCGGGCCTCCAGATCGAGTATCAGAAGGTCCTGATAGCCACCGGAGGACGGAACCGGCGGCTTGAGGTTCCCGGGGCTGAGCTGCCCGGGATCCATCAGCTTCGCACGGTGGCGGAGTGCGATGCGATCAAGCGCGAGGCCGTTGCGGGTCGGCATGCGATCGTGGTGGGCATGGGCTTCATCGGCTGCGAGGTGGCGGCCTCCTTGACGCAGCTCGGGGTTCGGGTGACCGCGGCCTTTCCCGAGAGCGTGCCCCTCGAAAGGGTTCTGGGCGAGGAGGTCGGCGCCGTGATCGGCGCGTTTCATCGCGCGAACGGCGTCGAGCTGTTGCCCGAAAGTCGGATCAATGCCTTTGAGGGGACCGAACGCTTGGAGGCGGCCGTGACAGCTAACGGCGATCGTGTCCCGTGCGACTTCGCAGTCGTCGGCATCGGGATCGAGCCCGACGTACCGACCTTCGCGTCAACGGTCGCGCAGGAGAACGGAGTCCTGGTGGACGAGCTGTGTCGGGCCAGTGCCGCTGACGTCTACGCGGCCGGCGATGTCGCGAACCACCTCCACCCGGTTTTCGGACGAGTTCGTGTCGAGCACTTCAACAACGGCGAAAAGATGGGGCGCGCCGCGGCCAGGTCGATGCTCGGATTCACCTCACCATACGACTACATCCACAGCTTCTGGTCCGATCAGTACGACCACAAGCTCGAGTACGTCGGCCATACCACGAACTGGGACGAGTTCGTGATCCGCGGGAGCCTGAAGGATGGAAGGCTGATTGGCTTCTACCTGCTGGAAGGACTGATGCAAGCAGCGGTTGGCCTCGACCGTGGAGGTGACCCCGAGTTGGACACTGACTCGGAGATGGCGGCATGCGCCCGCCTCGTTGGCATGCGAGCCCGACCTCCCGGTGGCCAGCTCGCCGACGAGCGTGTGGAGCTGTGGTCACTCGCACAATGAGGCGTAGGGGACGCCCGCGCTAGGCGTTCGAGAAGAGGGGGATGTTCGCCCCGCTGGCCGGGGCGAACGCAGCTCGGGGTTGGCCTGACGCAGCATCTGGGTGTCGACGGCGCCCGGACTCAGGCAAATGGCGCTGATGCCGTGCTCTTTGCCCTCCGCTGCGATCCCCTCCGTGAGGCCGATGACTCCGTACTTTGAGACGTTGTATGCGGTCAGCCCCGGGAACTTCTCGGTGGCGTAGACGCCGGAGAGCGAGGCGATGTTGACGATGCGCCCTTCACCGCGCTTGCGCATGGCAGCGAACGACGCGCGACAACAGAGGAACGAGCCGGTCAGGTTGACATCAAGCGTTTCTGCCCAGATCTCCGGCGTTGTCTGGGCGAATGGCGCGGACCTCAGTACGCCGGCCGCGCAAACGAGAGCCGCAAGACTCCCCACCCCTTCGACGGCCGCGAAAAGGCGCTCGACTTCGTCGACGTCGCTGATGTCCGTCTGCGCCGGTGTCGCCTCGCCACCGCTGTCACGGATGCGCCCGGCGATGCCGTCGAGGGCTTCGCGGTCGCGGGCGGCGAGCACGACGTGAGCGCCGGCCGCCGCCATGGCCTCGGCGGTGGCGGCTCCGATCCCGCGGCTGGCCCCCGTGACCAACGCCAAGCGTCCCGCAAGCCAATGCCTGGACTCAACCACGGACTGAGGCCCCGGCACGAGCGCCAACGACTCGCCGGTACAGGTGTTCGTGAGCCTCGAGGCTCCGCTCGAGATCCAGGTGGTGTTCGGCGTGGGTGCGGCACTCCGAGCGCGATAGCCCGGTCGTCCTCCTGACGGCGTCGGCTGCGGCATGGAGGTCGCCGGGAGCGACCAGGAAGCCTGTCAGCTCGTCGATAACCACCTCGCCGAGTGCGCCGCGCTTGAAGGCGACCACGGGAGTCCCGCACGCCTGCGCTTCGGCGGCGACCATGCCGAACGGCTCCTCCCACATTGCGGGGCACAGAGCGACGGCAGCCCGAGCCATTGCCTCCCACAGAGACGATCGCGGCACTGCTGGATGAACGCTGACGCCCCGCTCGGCCCGGCGCGGGTCGATCCGCTCTCTTGCGTATTCGGCGTCATAGCTGTCGCCGTAAACATCGATACGGGCTCCTGCCGCCTGGGCGATGTCGATGGCTTGTGCCGCTCCCTTCTCTGGGCTCAACCTGCCGGCGAAGACGGCGCCCTTCCCTCCTCTCGGCGACCAGTTGATGAGACCCGTCGGCACGCAAGGCGGGAGGATCGCGTCGACCGTGACGGCCCGGCGCCAGGCGCTCGCCTGGAACACGGACACGCCGGCAACCGTCGCCGGTGCGTCGCCTCGCGCCGCGTGGCGAAGCGCAGCAGCGACCCCGGCGTCCGGGGGTAGGTGGAGCGTGTGCACGACCGGCGCGTGCAGTGCGGTGGCGAGCCTGATCGCGGCCGCGTCGAAGGCGTGGTTGTGAATGACGTCGTATCGGTCGTCACGCACAGCGGAGTAGACGCGGGCGAACGCGCTCTCGGCCGCGGCCGGCTCGTCATCGGCGGCGCCGGAAGCCCGGTAGAGCGTGGCACTCAACGACCGGTGATCGACTCCGGTATCGATGACCGGAACGCCTGGTACATCCGATCCGGAGGCAGCGTAGAGATGCACCTCGTGACCTCTATCGATAAGCCCGCGCGCGAGGTCGGAAACGAAGGCCTGTGACCCACCACGCTGCGGCTCGCGAATGGCCGCAACGAGCGGCGCGATGAGGGCGATCTTCATCGCGCCATCACCTTGAAGGCGAGATCGCGCGGTGGGTTGATCCCCAGCAGCTCGTACGGAACCTGCCTTTCACCGAGGCGACGGACCTCCGCGACCGTGCCCGGATAGAAGACTTCGGCCAGCTCGGCCGCCTCTTCGCGGCTGGCGAACTCGACAAACATCTCGCCGGCGAAGCTCAAGTACCGGTAGCCGTGGGCGGCGAGCCAGTCGACGTTGTTCGGCCAGACGATGACGACGCAGCCACTTGGCCTGCAGACCCGCTCCATCTCCGCCAAGCCGGTCTCGCCGCCATGAGCTGTGGCGGGCGTGAAAGCGGAGCATGCGACAACCAGGTCGGCGCAGTCGTCGGTCACCGGCAGGTCGTCGAAGAAGCCGTGGGTCACCCGGACGCGATGCCGATGGTCCACGCGTAAGAGCTTCCGATTCAGGAGCTGGCGCAAGGGCGCCGCGGGTTCGATCGCAACAACCTCCTGCGCACGCCGGATGAGCTCGAGCGTCAGCCGACCCGTACCCGCGCCGACCTCGACGATCCGCTCGACGTCGTCAGGCAGCCACCCGAGCACGCCGGGGTGGAGCCGCTCCGCGCTGACGAGCCGGTCATAGAGCTCCGGTTCGAGCCGGTAAAGCAGTTCCCAGGCCAAGGCGACGTCGGTTTGTGGATCGCTGCCTCCTCGCGGAACGAACCGCCTCGTCTCATCTCGGGTGAGGACGCTGAGGTCCGCAGTGGTGTAGCGCCTTCGCACCTCCCGACCCCGCCGAAGCGGCGTCTCAGGCGTGATCACCAACTTCGGCCCAGTTCTTGTCGGTCTCCCACAGGCGGACCCGGGAGCTCTGAGCGGATCCTCTCCCAGAACGCCAGGGCTAGGTTCTCGGCGGTCGGGATACGCCCCTGCAGCCACGGCACATCGGTATTCAGGTTGCGGTGGTCCACGTCCTGGATGACGCGCCGACAGATCACATCCGAAAGCTGCTTCAGGTCCAGGACGTAACCGGTGGCATCTTGGATTTCGCCGGCCACGACGACCTCGAGGACGTAGTTGTGCCCGTGCAGATACGCGCAGTTCCCAAAGAGGCGCTGATTCTCCTCGTCGGATCTGCCCGGGTCGCGCAGTTGGTGGGCCGCATTGAACGACTCACGGCGACTCACCAGCACGGTCGTCGAGCTGGCCTTTGGCCTTCGGTCGGCGACGGCCGTATCTGCGTCTGTCAGATCGTGATACGCCACAACGACTCTCCTAACTCATAGACCCGCCACGATCGTACTTCTTCCCGCTCGCCAACTGGCTGGGGGGCCTGGATATGGCGCGACCATGGGATGTGCAGGCCACCTCGGGGGGCAAGACGGGTTGGCGCTACGGTGGGCCCGTGGCCAACCAGCCCAGGCTCATCATCCAGCTGCCGCGCGGCGGCGCGGTCGACCGACAGCTCAGCGCGCAAGCGCCGCGCAGCATCGCCAGCGGCGAGGTCGTGGTCGAGGTGGGCCCGACCGACGCTGAGGGCAACCTCGAGCCGGCCGCCGCGGGCCAGGTCGTGCTGTCCGTCCCCTCGCCCGAGGCGCTGGCGCGCCAGGCGGGCGAGGTTCGCCGCGTGATCGCGCGGGCGGGCAAGGGGGTCGAGCCGCTCGTGGTCCTGGTGGAGGCCGCCGAGGAGCTGCGCGAGGACGAGCTGGCGCCGATGCTTGAGGCAGCGGGCCACACTTCGCGTGCGGTGATCCTGCGCATCATCCGCGATGGTTGATCCGCGCCCCGCACCGCCGTGGCTGGGCTTTTCGCATGGACCGGGCTTCGGAGCCACACGATGACCAACGAGGGCGCGGACAATGGCAGCCAGCTGACGGCCGAGAATCGCTCGGTTTCTCAACGGCGGCTAGGCGACTGACGTCTCGCGAGCGCTGAGTAACGTAGAACGGGTGAGCGGAGAGATGCAGCAGCCAATCGGAGTCGGCGTCGAGGAGATCGTCGATCGCGACGGGGCATTTCCGCGGCTCGACGAGGACCAGCGGGCGCGATTGCGAGAGCTCGGGCGCGTTCGCACGGTCGAGCCCGGCGAGGTGCTGTTCGCGGCGGGGGACGAGAGCAGCGACTTCTTCGTCATCGAGTCGGGAGCCGTGGCGATCGTCCAGGGCCTGGGCGAGGAGAACCGGGTCATCGCCCTCCAGGGAGCCCACCGCTTCCTGGGCGAGCTCAGCCTCATCATCGGCCAGCGGCTCTATCTCTCGGGGGTCGTCCGGGATCCCGGCGAGGTGATCCAGATCCCGTTGGACAAGCTCCGCGAGATCGTCGATGAGGACAAGGCACTGAGCGACCTGATCCTCGGGGCGTTCATCGCCCGGCGCTCGATCCTGATCGACGTCGGAACCGGGATCAAGCTGATCGGCTCGCGGTTTTCACCCGACTCCCGCCGCCTGCGCGAGCTCCTGGCGCGAAACAGGATGCCCTACCAGTGGATCGACCTGGAGGACGACGAGGATGCGGATGCGCTGCTCAGCGGCCTCGCCATCGAGCCGGACGAGACCCCCGTGGCGGTCACCGGGGGAGGGGAAGTTCTGCGCAATCCGAGCAATGCCGAGCTCGGACGGGCGATTGGCCTCGGCTCCGCCGGCTCGCCGCCTCCGCTGTGCGACGTCGTCGTCGTGGGTGCGGGGCCTGCCGGGCTCGCCGCTGCTCTCTACGCGGCCTCGGAGGGCCTCGACGTTCAGGGAGTCGACGCAATCGCCTCCGGCGGTCAGGCCGGCACCTCCGCTCGGATCGAGAACTATCTCGGCTTTCCGGCCGGGGTCTCCGGCGGCGAGCTGACCCAGAGAGCCACGGTCCAGGCGGCCAAGTTCGGGGCGCGGTTGAACGTGCCGGCCGCGGCCGTGGCGCTGAAGAGCGAGCCCGGCAGGCACGAGATCCAGCTCTCCAACGGCGAGACGGCGACCGGCCGAAGCGTCATCGTCGCCACTGGGGCCCAGTATCGCCGTCTCGATATCCCCCGGCTGGAGGAATTCGAAGGTGGCGGCGTCTACTACGCCGCCACCCAGGCCGAGGCGCAACTTTGCGCCGGCGACCCGGTCGTGATCGTCGGTGGCGGCAACTCGGCCGGCCAGGCGGCCATGTTCCTCGCCCGCGGTGCCGCGCACTGCCGACTTCTGATCCGCGGCGGGGATCTTGGCAAGTCGATGTCCCGTTACCTCGTCGACCAGATCGAACGCAACGATTCGATCGAGGTGGTGAGGCACGCAAAGGTTGTTGAGCTCGATGGCGAGCGTGAGCTGGAAATGGTGACGATCGCCGACGCCCGCTCGGGCGCGCGCTCGCAACTGCCGGCCCGCGCGCTGTTCGTCTTCATCGGCGACTCGCCGCACACCGAGTGGCTCCAGGGTCAGCTGACCACCGTCCGCGCCGGGTTCCTATTGACGGGCCGGGATATTCCGGACAACC
>VAYK01000012.1:9822-11563 GCA_005884985.1 Actinomycetota bacterium
GGGGAGGGCTCAATGGCCGTTCGACTAATCCACCAGCGACTGGCCGCTCCCCTGGCTCGGCCGACGAAGGGATGAATCAAATGGCCTCCCGCACGCAGGGGGACGGCACCGAGATCACGATGCAGCCGCTCGACGACGCGGTCGACCATGTCCGCAGCTCGTCGGCGGGTCGTCTCATCGTCGAGTACGGCGATTACGAATGCCCGTACTCACGACGTGCGTTTCGAGAGATCGAGCGGCTGGAGCGTCGGCTCGGCGACGGCCTGCGGTTTGCCTTCAGGCATTTCCCGCTGACCGAGATCCACCCACACGCCCTCGCCGCATCTGCCGCCGCCGAGGCCGCTGCGCTTCAGGGCCGGTTCTGGGACATGCACGAGTTGCTCTTTCACCACCAGAACGCGCTCGCGGATCACGACCTTCGGCGATACGCCGCCGAGCTCGAGCTCGACGTTGGCGTATTCGAAGGCGATCGGGCAAGCGCCCGCATTCTCAAGCGCGTTGACCGCGATGTCCAGAGCGGGATCGCGTCGGGGGAGGTAGGCGGAACGCCGACGCTGTTCATCGATGGCGTGGTGCACCGAGGCAGCTACGACACGGCTGCCCTCTTGCAGGCGCTGGCCGGGTAATCGACTTGCTCGCACAGCGCTGAGCCGCGAATGGGGCGGCGTGGCCGATGCGGAGGCAGGGGCTAAACCGGCCGGGTTCGCGTCTCGAGAGCTCAGTCGGACATCCGGGGAGCGGGCAGCGGCATTGTGATCCGCCCCGCCCCGAGCACCTCGACCTCCTGCCCGGGGACGCACGCGCGGATGTCGTGGTCCTCCTTGCGCAGCCGCGCCCGCAAGGACGCCAGGGCGGGAAGTCCGACCGCCGCGGGAACGACCAGGAACAGGCCCCGGTAGGCGAGAATCGCGACCGCCGCGTCGGTCGCGTTGACGCCATAGAGCAGCAGGGCTGCGAGCAATCCCAGGTCGAGGCCGCCGATACCGCCGGGTAGTGGGATGAGCCCGCCGAGCTGTCCGATTATGTAGGCCAGCAGCAGGGCGTCGACCGGCGGAAGCGGGTTGCCGAAGGCGGGGAAGCAGACGCCGAGCACGGCGATGTCGAAGAGCATGTATCCGGCGGAGCCGATCGCCATCGACGGGGAGTGCAGGAGCGCCACCGCCTCGCTGACCCCATCGCCGATCGCTCGGAGCGTCGCCTGGATCCTCGGACGCGCCGAGCGCGGGCCGAGCGCCCGCGCCGCCGCTCCCGCAGCAAGGGCCAGGACGATTGCCCCGATCCCGACCAGGGCCGGGATGACGCCGAGCAGCCAGCGGTCGGACGGCCCCGGCAGTACCCCGGTCGCGAGCGCCAACCCGCCGACGGCGAGGAAGCCGGCGTTGGCGAGGCTGGTCAGCAGGAAGAATGCAACCGTGCGGCGCGCGATCTCCCCGGCCGGAACCCCACCACGACGGAGGATCCATGCACCCAGCACCAGGCCGCCCGCACCACCGACCGACAGCAGGGAGTTTGCGGCCTGCTCGGAGAGGCCGATCTCGGCGCTGGTGCGCACGCTCATCCGCTGGCAGAAAACCGCCCGGAAGACGAGGACGTAAGAGGCGCAGGACAGGAGCTCGAGGACGACGGCGAGCGCCAGCCAACCCGCGCTGGCACCGGCGAAGCGATCCCTGAGCGAGCTAAGCCCTGGCAGCAGGAGGAGAAGCGCGACGACTGTCGCGCCGACCGCGACGATGACGAGAAG
>VAYK01000190.1 GCA_005884985.1 Actinomycetota bacterium
GAGAATCGGCGCGACCAACAGGCATCCCTGGAGGATCACGATGGACAAGAAGGCGAAGACCCCCAAGAAGCCGAAGCAGACCAAGACGAAGGACAGCGCGGGCAAGGGGAAGTAGCCGGTCCGGCTTCTCTCCGAACGAACCACACTGGTCCAGTCGGTTTCGGTTCCAGACCGATGGCATGGAACCTCCCGACCCGCCGCCGAGCGACGGGGTCGTCTGGCTGCGACCGGTGGACGAGCGCGACATCGGCGCGATCGAGCGCGGGATCACGGACTCCGACGTGATTCGCTGGTTTGGGCCGCCGACGATCTCCGCCCACGCGGTACTCGAGCTGAAACCGAGCGCTTGGCGAGCCGCGCCGTTCGCCTGATCTGCAACGGGCATTCCGCGACCTGGTCGCGCCCGGACTGCGCCCGCTCACGGAGCCCGACAACCTGGTGTCGCGGCGAGTCGTCGACCGCACGGGCTTTAGGCGGACCGGCTTGCTTCGTTCGAGCGCCGAGAAGGACGGTCGCCGATTCGACCACGAGGTCTTCTCGCTCGTGACCGACCCTCGCGCGTAGGAAATCTCGTGTCAATACCCCCAGGGAGTCTTGACACGGGAGTGCTAAGCTACGCACATCCGGCTTGTCAAGACTTGACAAGCCCCTAACTGTGTCCGGGTGGTCGAGGCGGACGAGCACCCTCGGCGCGCGTAGGTCAGGCGCGCCAGAAGCTCGGGCGGACGCCCGGGTCGGGAGGTCGGTTTGGCGGTCGGCGTTGCTGCCGAGGTCAAGAACAAGCTCAGCGTCGTCGACGTCGTTGGCGAGACGGTCCAGCTGAAGAAGGCTGGCACGACGTACAAGGGTCTCTGCCCCTTCCACGGCGAGAAGACTCCGTCGTTCACGGTTACCCCTGCCCGCGATTCCTGGAAGTGCTTCGGGTGCGGCGAGGGCGGCGACATCTTCAGCTTCGTCATGAAGCGCGACGGGTTGTCCTTCCCGGAGGCTCTCAAGGTTCTCGCGACGAAAGCCGGCGTCGAGATCGACGAGCGGACCACGCGCGAGGACGCCCGCAAGGGGCGCCTGCGCGACGTCATGGAGAGCGCTGTCGCCTTCTATCACGCGGTCCTGACCGGCTCGAAGACCGGCGCGCCGGCACTCGACTACCTCCGCGGGCGCGGCTTTACCGACGACACGATCGCGAAATACCAGCTCGGGTGGGCACCCGGTGGCTGGGACACGCTCACGCGGCAGCTCGCCGCGAAGCGCAACGTCCGGCCGGAGGAGCTCGTCGAGGTGGGGCTGGCCCAGCCGCGCCAGTCGGCGAGGGGCGGCGTCTACGATCGCTTCCGGGAGCGGGTCATCTTTCCGATCCGCGACGCCAATGGGTCGGCGGTCGGGCTGGGTGGGCGGGTGCTCGCGCCTGCGGCGGGCGCCGACGAAGCGACCGGCGCCAACGATCGCGACCAGGGTCCCAAGTACCTCAACTCCCCAGCCACCCCGCTGTTCGACAAGAGCCGGACGCTCTATCTCATCGACAAGGCGAAGGGGCCGATCCGCAAGTCGACCCAGGCCGTGATCGTCGAGGGCTACACAGACGCCCTGATGGCCCACCAGGCAGGCTTCGACAATGTCGTGGCGTCGCTCGGGACCGCCCTTACCCCCGGCCAGGTCGGGCTGCTCACCCGCTACGCGAAGAAGATCGCCCTCGCCTACGACGTCGATGCGGCCGGCGAGAAGGCCGGCACGTTTGGAGCCACGGCGCTCGAGTCGCTGATCGGGCAGCTTGCGGCGGCCGATACCGGCGTGGAGCTCGACGAGGTCCGCGTCGTTCGACTGCCCGACGGCAAAGACCCCGACGAGGTCGTCCGCGAGACGCCCGACCGCTGGCGCGAGGAGGTCCGCACCGCCCAGCCGATCGTCGACTACCTGATCGACTTCCACGCGCGCCAGGTCGACCTCAAGACACCCGGCGGGAAAGCACGTTTCGTCGACGCGATCGCGCCGACGCTGAGGGCAATCCCGAACCCGGTCATGCGGGATGCGTATCTCCAGAAGATCCACACAGTGTCGGGCGTCGAGGAGCGCTCGGTTCTCGAGGTGCTCCATCGTCGGCCGGCACCGGGCTCCGGCGCTGCCGCGGGACGGATCACCGCCGACGCGGTTCTCGCCTCAGCCGATGCACTGCCGGTGGACCAGATCCTTCGGGCGATCACCCCGGTGGAGGAGGAGCTCCTCAGGCTGCTGCTGCTGGCGCCGGACCAGCAGCCCCGCGCGGCCGACGAGATCGGGCCGGACCAGCTGCCGTCGACCCCGGCGCGCGAGCTCTTCCGGGCGATCGTCCTCCAGCGAGCTCCGGACGACCACGGCGTCCGGCCGCCGTTCTCGATGTCCGCACTCATGGCCGGCCTCGACGACGAGACCCGCGCCACCGCCCAGGCGATCCTCGCCAAGCCGTCGCCGGATCTCGCCCTCGTCGCATCGGAACGGATCGTCTACGCCGTCGATCGGTGCCTGCTCCAGCTCGAACGAATCAAGCTCGACGAGCGCGCGGACTGGGTCGGTGGCGAGCTCCTCGCGGCCGAGAGTCGCGGCGACCGCGATGTCGTCGGCCAGCTCATCAAGCTCCAGCTCGCGAACAACGAAGCCCGTCGGTCGGTCGATCGCCAGATCGAACAAGCAACCGTGCTCGTACGCACATGACAACGGCTGTCGGCCTGGCTTCGCGACGACGCTGGACTGCGTTGCCGCTTGCGGTCCGCGGTCACGCACCTCGAAGTGCGCTCGCTTGCGGTCCTCAGCGGCGCCTTGCCAGCCTCGCCCAGCCGCGACGAACGCAGTCCGCGACCATTTGCCAACCCGGCCGAACAGGAGGCACTCATGCCCGATCCTTTGGATAAGCAGCTCGTGGAGGCCGTCCTGACCCGTCCCCGCCGCGCACGCGCCGACGTCGAAGAGGCCAAGCTCGCGACCCGCGGCCTGCGGGCAGCCAAGGTCGTGTTGCCGCAGGTGGAAGGCGACGAGGACGACGAAGACGACGACGATCTCGATCTCGGCCCCGACGGTGGGGGCGACGTCGGCATCGAGGTGATCGGCGAGAACGGTGAGGCGGTCGACGGCAAGCTGCCGGTCGATGCGCCGGCCAAGCTCGACCCGGCCGAGGTCGAGGAGCCGACCGCCGAGGAGCTCGACGCGATCTCCGCCGACATGATCGGGATCGACGATCCCGTCCGGATGTACCTCAAGGAGATCGGCAAGGTCGCGCTCTTGACCGCCGAGGAAGAGGTCGTCCTGGCAAAGGCGATCGAGCTCGGCGAGCAGCTCGTCGAGGCCCCCTGGAAGGGGATCGTCTCACTCCACGAGTGGACGCTCCACGACACGGAGCGCAAGACGCGGACGCAGAAGCAGCAGCATCGGCTGCCGTTCGGCGACGAGGCCCACAAGCTCGTCCGCGACGCGATCTCGGACAAGGCGGCCAAGGATCTGCTCGTCCCGTCGCCGGACTTCCACCTCGTCCGAGCCGGCAAGGATGCCCAGTCCGATGGGACGAAGGACCTCCTCAAGGAGGCGAAGAAGCTCGTCGCCACCTACAACGACAGGCTGGATCCGGACTCCTTCATCACGCTCCTCGACTGGGCCTTCTTCGCGGTCCACAACGGCGATCTCGACTCGCGCGACAACGTCGGGTTGCGGGCGATCCACGAGTGGTCGCGCGACGAGGTCGCGTATCCAGCGCTCGAGCGCTGGATCTCGTCGGGCAAGGACGCCGAGCTGATGAAGAGGCTGGGCTTCGACCCGGAGGTGCCGCTCAGCACGAAGCTGGCTCATCGCAAGGGCGAGCTCGTCCGGATCGGCCGCGACGCGCGCGAGCAGCTGACGTCGGCCAACCTCCGGCTTGTCGTCTCGATCGCCAAGAAGTACATCGGCCGCGGGATGTCGTTCCTCGACCTGATCCAGGAAGGCAACATCGGCCTGATCCGGGCGGTCGAGAAGTTCGACTACGAGAAGGGCTTCAAGTTCTCGACGTACGCCACGTGGTGGATCCGCCAGGCGATCACCCGCGCGATCGCCGATCAGGCCCGGACGATCCGGATCCCGGTCCACATGGTCGAGACGATCAACCGGCTGATTCGCGTCTCACGCCAGCTCCTCCAGGAGCTGGGCCGCGAACCGACGGTCGAGGAGATTGCCGAGGCGATGTCGAAGGGCCAGGAGGTCCAGGTCACGCCCGAGAAGGTTCGCGAGATCATCAAGGTCTCGCAGGAGCCGGTGTCCCTCGAAACGCCGATCGGCGAGGAGGAGGACTCGCACCTCGGCGACTTCATCGAGGATCGCGGAGCACTGGCGCCGGCCGAAGCCGCCTCGCATCAGCTTCTCAAGGAGCAGGTCGAGGCCGTCCTCGACTCGCTGACCGGTCGCGAGCGACGGGTCCTCCAGCTCCGGTTCGGCCTGGAGGACGGCCGGGCCCGGACCCTCGAGGAAGTCGGCAAGGAATTCAACGTCACCCGCGAGCGCATCCGCCAGATCGAGGCCAAGGCGCTCCGCAAGCTGCGCCACCCGTCCCGCTCGCGGAAGCTCAAGGACTACCTGGAGTAGGGAAGCGGCGGCTCGCGTCGCCCGCCGGTCGGGCTACCGACCGGCGGGGACCTCGGCCTGGCGGACGGCACCGACCGTTGCGGCCCGGCGGACGGCAGCGACCGCCGCGGCGACACCACCGCTCCAGGCTTGGCCGTGCCCGGGCAGAACGAGCGTAGCCCGGACGTCCATCAGCCGATCGAGCGATGCCAGCGCCTGAACGGGATCGGCCGTGAACGGCGAGATCCGGGGGCCGTCGTCACCGGTGGTCACGCTGTGCGTGGCCATCGCGTCGCCGACGAAGAGGGCGTCGTGTCCGGCGAACAGCAGGGCCGCGCTGCCGGGCGTGTGGCCCGGCACGAGGATCACCCGCGGAGCGCCCGGGACGTCGAGGGTC
>VAYK01000189.1 GCA_005884985.1 Actinomycetota bacterium
GATGCCGAGCTCGGCCGCGACGTTGCGGGCGACCGCTCGTCCCTGGCGGATCGCATGCTGAGCCGTCGGCGGCGACGGCTTGGCCATTGCGGCTGAGGGATCGGGAACGGCGGCGCAGTCACCGATCGCCCATACGCCGTCCATGCCCTCGACCCGCATGTACCGGTCGACCACCACGCGGGCGTGATCGTTCAGCGGCACGCTCAGCTGCGTGAGGCTCGGGTGAGGGGTCACGCCCGTCGTCCAGACCACCGTCCGGGTCGGTATTCGCTCGCCCGTCGACAGAGTCACCACGTCCGGGTCCACCGATTGGAGGCGGGTGCCCAGCCGGATATCGATCCCGCGACCCCGGAGCTCCCGCGCCGCGTATTCGGCGAGCCTGGGGTCGATCTCGGGCAGGACGCGGTCGGTGGCCTCGATCAGGATCCAGCGCATTCCCTGCAGGCGCGCCCGAGGATAGGAGTCCATCGCGTCGGCGGCGAAGTCCTGCAGCTCGGCAAGCGCCTCCAGACCCGCGTAGCCACCGCCCACGAACACATATGTGAGCAGCTCCTGGCGCCGTTCGGGGTCCTCGCTCGCGTTTGCGGCCTCGAGCGTCTCGATGACGTGGTTTCGGAGCCAGATGGCGTCGGCGAGGCTCTTGAACCCGATCGCGTGCTCCAGGCCGGGAACCGGCAGGAGCCGCGACACCGAGCCCAGCGCCAGGATGAGCTGGTCGTAGCGCTCTACCTCGGTCTCGCCGTCGTGCGTGCGGATCGAGACCGTGCGCGTGGCAGGGTCGTGGTCCGTGACCGCTCCCAGACGGAGGAAGGTGCGCTTGAGGATGTCGCGAAGCGGCGTCACGACGTGGCGTGGCTCCAGCGTGCCGGCTGCTGCCTCGGGAAGGAACGGCGTGTAGAGGAGGAAGTTGACGTCGTTGACGAGCATCAGGCGGGCCGACTGCTTCGGCAGCAGGCGCTCGAGCTGGCGGGCGGCGTGCGCACCCCCGAATCCACCACCGGCGACGACGACGTTCCAGGCCATGCACCGAGCGTAGCACCTTGTAACAACTTGTTACAAAATGGCGGATGGCATCAGCCGCGAGGTGGCTGACATCCACCATCAAATGGATGAACAAACTCAACCACGTCGGACGTGGGCGCCAACCGCGTGGCTAATCCAAACCGAGCTGTTCGCGGATCAGACGCATAACCTCGCCCCCGTCGGCGCGGCCGTTCGTCTCCCGCATGACAGCCCCGACGATCGGGCCGATCGCCTTCGGGTTGCCGGCCTTGACCTTCTCGGCGGCCGCCGGCTCTGCTTCGATCGCCCGCTCGACGATCGCCTCGAGCTCGCTGGCGTCCGAGACCGCTGCCAACTGACGCGCCTTGACGATCTCCTCCGGATCGCCCACCGATGAACCCGGGTCAATGAGGGTATGCAGCACCTCACGGCCACTGGCGTGGGTGATTCGCTTTTCGACCACCATGCGCGCCACAGCGACCAGGTGCGCCGGATCGACCTCCCGTCCGTCGGGGCCGAAGTGGCGTTGCGCCGCGGACAGCTCGCCGGCGACCCAGTTGGCGAGGACGCCAGGCTCGACGCCATCGGCCACCGCAAGAGCACGTTCGAAGAAGTCGCCAAGCTGGGCGTCAAAGGCAAGCTGGCGGGCGGTCACCTCGGGGAGGCCGAGCTCGGCCTCGTAGCGCTCGCGGCGCTCCGCCGGAAGCTCGGGGAGCGCCTCGCGAGCGTGTCGCAGCATCTCCTCGGTGGGCGCCAGTGGAACCAGGTCGGGCTCCGGGAAGTAGCGGTAGTCGTGCGCGTACTCCTTGGAGCGAAGCGGTGTCAGCGACGCGGTCCGCGGATCGAAGTGGAAGGTCTCCTGCTCGACCTGCCCCCCGGCCTCGAGCAGGGCGGTCTGGCGCTCCAGCTCGGCGGCGATACCCCGCTCGAGGAAGCGAAAGCTGTTCATGTTCTTGAGCTCGGTCTTGGTCCCCAGCTGCTCGGCGCCCGCGCGCCGCACTGAGACGTTGGCGTCGCAGCGAAGGCTGCCCTCCTCCATATTCACGTCGGAGACGCCAAGCTGCTTGACGGTGGTTCGCAGGAGCTGCGCCCACTCCCGGGCCTCGGCCGGGTCGCGCAGGTCGGGCTCGGTGACGATCTCGACCAGGGGCGTACCGCCGCGGTTGAAGTCGACCAGCGAGGTCGCGGAGCCGTGGATCCGGCCCGACTCGCCGACGTGGGTCAGCTTTGCGGCGTCCTCCTCGAGGTGAACGCGATGGATGCGAACGTCCCCGAGCCAGCCCCCCCGGGCCAGCGGGATGTCGTACTGGCTGATCTGGTAGCCCTTCGGATTGTCCGGATAGAAGTAGTTCTTGCGGTGGAAGATCGACCGTGGCGCGACCTCCGACTCGAGCGCCAGCGCGATCTGCAGCGCGTAGCGGACAGCCTGCTCGTTGATCACCGGCAGAACCCCGGGATGGGCGAGGCACACCGGGCAGGTGTGTGTGTTGGGCCGGTCTCCGAACGAGAGCTCGCAACCGCAGAACATCTTCGTCCGCGCCTGGAGCTGCTCCTCGCCCATGCCGAAGTAGTGACCGATCTCGTGGAGCACCGTCTTGCGAACCTCGGCTGCGTTCGGGTGGGTATCGCGGAAGATCACGATCCGTTGGACGCCGCCGACCGGGTCGTAGATGCCCATCAGATGCCGGGGGTGCGAGTCCTCGACGATCACCGCGACGTTCCCGATCTTCTCCCGCACCCACAGCGGGAGTTGGTCGAGCGCCAGCTCCGCGGCCTCACGGCACTCCTCCTCGCTGATCATGGCCTCACCCCCGGCGGCCTGGTGTCGAAATCGATCGCCCGCTCGAGCGCGTGGGCGGCGTCGAGCAAGCCCGATTCGTCGAACGCGGGGGCGGCGATCTGAAAGCCCACCGGCAGCCCCGCGCCACCGCCATCGGGCTCCGCCAAGCCGGCCGGGATCGAGATCGCCGGGATGCCGGCAAGGGACATCGGCACGGTGCAGAAGTCCGACATGTACATCGCCAGCGGGTCGGCCGTCCGCTCCCCGATCTTGAAGGCCACGGTCGGGGAAGTCGGCGTGACCAGGTAGTCGAAGCGCTCGAATGCGGCCCGGAAGTCGTCCGCGATCTTCGTGCGGACACGCTGCGCGCGTCCGTAATAGGCCTCGTAGTAGCCCGAGGAGAGCGCGTAGGTGCCGAGCATGATTCGCCGCTTGACCTCGGCCCCGAACCCCGCCGCGCGGGTGCGCTCGTACATCGCGATCAGGTCGGCATCGGCGTCGGCCCGCAGCCCGTAGCGCACCCCGTCATAGCGAGCCAGGTTCGCCGAGGCCTCGGCGGGGGCCAGGACGTAGTAGGCGGAGAGGCCGTGCGCAGCGTGAGGAAGCTCGCACTCGTCCACCTCACCGCCCAACTCCCGGATCTTGCCGAGCGTGCGCTCGAAGATCTCCGAGACGCCTGCCTCGATCCCCTCGGCCTCCGCCGACAGCTCCCGCGGCACCCCGAATCGAAGCCCGTCGAGGTCCTCGCGCGACGGCAGCTCCACCCCGCCATCGATCCCCACCGAGGTCGAGTCACAGGCGTCGCGGCCTTCGGCGGCCCGCAGCAGGAGCGCCGCGTCGGTGACATCACGGGTCAGCGGCCCGCACTGGTCGAGCGAGGAGGCGAAGGCGATCATCCCGTAATGGGAGACCGCGCCATAGGTGGGCTTGAGGCCGACGATCCCGCAGAGCGAGGCGGGCTGGCGAATCGAGCCACCGGTGTCGGTGCCGATCGCCCAGGGGGCCACCCGGCCTGCTACCGCCGCCGCCGAGCCCCCTGACGATCCCCCGGGCACCCGCTCGCGATCCCAGGGGTTGAGGACCGGGCCGTAGCCGGAGTTCTCGGTCGAGGAGCCCATCGCGAATTCGTCCATGTTCGTCTTGCCGAGCAGCCGGGCGCCGGCGTCGGCGAGCTTGCGCACCGCGGTGGCGGTATATGGCGGCCGGTAGCCCTCCAGGATCCGCGACCCCGCGGTGGTCTCGATGCCCTCGGTGCAGAAGATGTCCTTGACGGCGAGCGGCGCGCCCCGAAGCGAATCACCGGCCCGCCGCCTCCTCGTCTCCGACTCCGGGGGCGGCGGCGTTGCTGTCGGGCCGGGGTTAGCGGTCCAAAGGTAGGCGCCGAGCTCGTCGCCGCCAGCCGCCTCCGCATAGGCGTCGAAGTACTCGCCGGCGGTCAGTTCCCCGTCCTCGATCCGCCGCAGCGCCTCGGCGACGGTGAGCTCGAGGACGTCATCCATGTGCTCGACGCTCACGCCTGCGGGGAGGGCACGCGGAATGCGCCCTCGGCCGGGTCCGGTGCTGGCTCGAGGACCTGCTCGCGCGGCCAGCTCGGTCGTGGCTCGTCCGCCCGCAGGACGTTCTCCAGCGGAACGATGTGCGAGGTCGGCTCCACGCCCTCGAGGTCGAGCTGGTTCATCCGCTCGACGTGGTCGAGGATCGTTGAGAGCTCGCCCGACATCCGGTCCACCTCGTCATCGGTGAGCTCGAGCCTCGCCAGCCGCCCCACGTGCAGGACCTGCTTCCGATCGATCACAGGGCGGATTCTAGGTCTCGCGGGCGCTCCGCCCGAGGGCGGATAGGATCACGCGTCCCATGACCGGAGCGCGGGCGGAGCGATTCGTCGTCCTCAACCTCCGCCTGCTGGCGGCGAGCTTCGCGATCGTCGGGATCCTGTTCATCGTCACGCCCGACGGCGTCCTGGACGTGATCTCCGACCTCGGCAACTCGCTGCCGCTGGGGCAGTTCACACGCGCCCCGGAGACCACCGAGCAGTTCTGGCTCGCGCTCGGCTTCGCCTACATGGTGGTGATCACGGGCATCTGCCTCGTGGTCCAGGCCGACGTGGTTCGCTACCGGCCCCTGCTCGGAGTGCTGGCGGCCGGCAAGACCGCCTCCTCGCTCGGCGCGCTGGGCTTCTACCTGTTCGACCAGGACGTGTTCATCTACCTGCTCAACTTCCTCGTCGACGGCTTCCTGGCCGCCGTGGCCCTGCTCCTGTGGTCGGTGGCCGGCCGGATCGGAGAGCCCGCCGCTCCCTCCTGAAGGCGCCCGCCGGGGCTGGGCGCCGCCGAGCTTCGCGGCCCGACGCGCCGTTCGCAGGGACTGGGGGCCGGCGAGCTGCGCATCCTGCGGGCCTTCGCGGAGGCGATGGCGCCGGGCTTCGGGGCGCTGCCGCCGGCCGCCAGCCCGGGAGGACTGCGCCACGCCCAGCGCGGGGACGCGGTGGAGGTCGCGGAGCCGCTCAATCGCTACCTGGCGAGCCTGCCCGTGCGCAGCGTGCGGCAGGTCAAGCTCGCCCTCCGGGCCCTCGAATGGCTCCCCTTTCCGTGGCGATTCAGCCGCGCCAGCCTCGAAGCGCGTCAGGACTTCCTGCGTCGGTTGGAGGGCTCGAGCATTCCGCGGGCTGGCGACCTGCTGCTCTTCCTCAAGGTCCTCGCCGGCCTCGGCTACGGCAACGACGCGCGGGTGCGGGCGGCGGTGGGCTACGAGATGCGCTGCGAGGTCGCCGACGCCTCCCCCGGCCCCGAACAGCCCCATTCGGGTCTCGGTGACCTGAGGCCGCCGGCGGGCGGCGAGGAATGCGACGTGGCGATCGTCGGCTCGGGCGCCGGCGGCGCCGTCACGGCGGCGGTCCTCGCCGAGGCCGGCCTGGAGGTCGTGGTGCTGGAGGCCGGCCTCTACATGGACCGGCGCTCCTACCCCGACGAGCCGCTCGCCGCGCTCGCGGCGCTCTATCGCGACGGTGGCCTGACGATCGCCGAGGGCCGCCCGGCAATCCCCACCCCCGTCGGCCGGGCCGTCGGCGGGACGACTGTGATCAACTCGGGCACCTGCTTCCGGGCCCCGGAGCACGTGCTCGCCGGCTGGGCCACCGAGCGCGGGATCGAGTGGGCAACCGACCTGGAGCGCGAGTACGAGGCGGCCGAGGAGATGCTCCACGTGCGTCCCGTCGATCCCGAGCGGATGGGCCGCAACGGCCAGTTGCTGCGCGAGGGCGCCGAGGCGCTCGGCGTCCGCCACGAGCCCCTGCACCGCAACGCCGGCGCCTGCTTCCAATGCAGCTCCTGCCCGGTCGGCTGCCGCTTGGACGCCAAGCAGGCCATGCACATCTCCTATCTGCCGCGCGCGGTCGCCGCTGGGGCACGGGTGCGGGCTCAGGTCGAGGCTCGACGCATCGCGTTCGAGGGTGGTCGGGCCACGGGGATCGACTGCCTGGCAGGCGCGAACGGGACAGCGCGCCCGTTCAAGCTTCGAGCCCGGCGGGGAGTCGTGCTGGCCGGCGGCGCGTTCGGCACCCCCGAGCTCTTGCTGCGTTCCGGCTTCCGCTCGCCGAGCGGCCAGCTGGGTCGCAACCTACGCATCCACCCCGCCTGCTGGATCGGCGCCCGGTTCACCGAGGAGGTGCGGGGCTGGGAAGGGGTGATGCAGAGTTACGCGGTCACGGAGTGGGAGGAACGCGGGGTCCTGCTCGAGGCCACATTCACCCCGCTCGCCTTCGGCGCGCAGTGGCTCCCGGGCACCGGGATCGAGCACTCCGAGCGGGTGCTCGCCTACGACCGGATCGCCTCGACCGGCGTCCATCTCTCGGACACCTCCGCGGGCCGGGTCGGGCTGGCGGGCGACGGCTCCCTGAGGATCACCTACCGCCTCACCGACGATGACGCCGCTCGGCTGGTGTTCGGCATCGCCCGCGCGGCCGAGCTCCTCTATGCCGCCGGAGCCCGCGAGGTGTATCCGCAGATTGCCGGTATCCCGACTATCCCCAAGGCCCGCATCGGCGACCTCGAGGCTTCACCCCCGGGCGCCAGCGCGCTCCGCCTCGAGCGTCGACCCCGCGGCCGGCGTCGCCGGCACCGACGGCGCAGTCCACGGCTCCGAGGGCCTGTACGTGGCCGACGGCAGCCTCCTGCCCAGCTCGATCGGCGTCAATCCGATGATGACGATCATCGCGATGGCCTCCCGGGTCAGCCGCCAGCTCGGCGAGCGACTCGCCGGCTGATCGCGCCAGCTGGCGACCCGTTCGAGCTGGAGACGAGGCGCGGTACGCGAAGCGCGACGGCCGCCCGAAGGCGGCCGTCGCCGTTCAACCTCTCCTCCCGGGACGCGCGCGTCCCGAAGCTGCGGCCTACGGAGTCTCGCTCGGCGGTGGAGGGGGAGGCGGAGGAGGCGGCGGTGGACCCGCGCCCGGCTCGTCGGGCGGACCGCGGAAGCGGTCCGCTTCGCCGCCGAAACTGGTTCCCTCCTCCTGCATCGCGCGCCAACCGCCGTAGGCGACGCCCGCGGCGGCGATCAGTCCCAACCACACCCCGATCTTC
>VAYK01000191.1:0-1312 GCA_005884985.1 Actinomycetota bacterium
TCCTCATTTCCTTCGTATTCGCGCTCGGCCTCATGCTGCTCGGCGTGGCCGGCGCAACGATCACGACCGGGGCTCTGCCGAAATGGCTCGGCTGGGCGGCGCTGGTACTCGGAATCCTTTGCTTCACACCCGTCTGGTTTGCCGGCGCAGCATTGGCCCTCGTCTGGATCGTCATCGTGAGCATCACGCTGTCGCAGAAGGTCGCCGCCACCGCCTGACCGCGGCTCTCTCTCCCAGCAGAGCAGACGTCGGAGCGAGGTCACGCACCAACGCGCGCGGCGGCCGGCGATGCGCTGCCCGTGGGGTCGAGGACGGCGCGCGTCTTGACGGGGCCTTGCGGACGGCCACGAAAGGTCTTGGAATGCGGCGTCCCAGGCACAGCATCCGGCGGCCTGGTACCACGATGAGGACCCGACTGAGTCGCAGGTCTTGGGCGGTTCCGGTTGCTGTCGAAGACGATCGACTTGCCGCTCCGCGATCAACGCCGACGACTACGTCGCCAAAACACTGCGGAGTCGGCACGTCGGCCTTCGCGTAGCCCGGGCGTGTGTGGGGCTGCCAGAAAGATACGTCGCTAAGGCGGCTAAGTGTCCGGGGAACGCTTACCCTTTTCGCGGCATACCCATGCGGGGGTATTCGGCGCCGGGGTATCCGCGCCCCACCCGTCGTCGCTGCGTAAGCTCAACCCGTGCCCGCCCGGGCCGCGTTCGACGTCGCCATTGCCGGCGCGAGCATCGCCGGCTGCACCGCCGCGCGTCTATTTGCGCTCGCCGGGGCGCGGGTCGCGCTGGTCGAGCGGCGACCCGATCCTGCTGCCTACAAGGTCACCTGCACGCACCAGATCCAGTCCAGCGCCGTGCCAACGATCGAGCGGCTCGGACTGGCACCGCTACTCGAGCAAGCTGGCGCGGTGCGGAGCAGGGCGGCGGCCTGGACGCCGTACGGGGGTTGGCTGCGGTTTCCGGCCGACGCGCCACCCGGCTACGGAATCACTCGTCGGAGCCTCGATCCGATCGTGCGCGACCTCGCGGTCAAAACGGCGGGCGTCGAGTACTTCCCGGGTCAGACCGTGGTTCGCGTGCTCGGCGATCGGAGCCGGGTCAACGGCGTCGAGGTGGAGAGCCCAGACCATAAGCGCCGCACGCTCCGCGCGACGCTCACCGTGGCCGCCGACGGGCGCGACTCGACGATCGCTCGACTGGCCCGGGTTCCCGCCCGGGTGCGCCCACATAACCGCTTCGTCTACTTCGCCTACTGGCGTGGCGTACGCTCGCCGATCAGCGAGGCCCGGGTCTGGATGCTCGATCCGGAC
>VAYK01000191.1:1385-9477 GCA_005884985.1 Actinomycetota bacterium
CGAGATGCCGAACAAGATGCGCCCCGCAGCCCGCCCGGGAGTCGCGTTCGTTGGCGATGCCGCGCTCGCCACCGACCCGCTCTTCGGGGTCGGCTGTGGCTGGGCGTTCCAGAGCGCCGAGTGGCTCGTGGACGAGACACGCTCGGCGCTGCTCGACCACGGCGACCTCGACGTCGCGCTCGAGCGTTATCGCCGCGCCTTCCGGCGTCGCCTCGGTCCTCACCACATGCAGATCGCCGACTACTCCACGGGACGACCGATGCGGCTGAACGAGCGGATCACCTTCCGCGCCGCCGCGAAGGATCCCGTCGTCGCGGCCGCGGTCGAGGAGTTCGCGACGCGCCGAAGCACGATCCTGCGGCTGCTCGACCCGCGTCTCTTGCCCCGCGTGCTCGGCTCGGATCGCCTGGCGCAGTCTCTCGGTTGGCGCGAGCGGCGACGTAGTCGTCAGCTCCTCCCTCGCTAAGTGCACGCTCGCCATCTGGATAAAGGCACTAATCGACTCGAGTGGCTGAATCCAGGGGGAATCCCAGGCTATCCGCGGATATCCGCGCTGAGTGGGCTCCTCGTCCACTCGGAACTCCCCTGCAAAACGGCATCTTCTGAGGGGTCGAGTCCCCCTAGCTCCATCTCGAGGAAGTCCTGCGCGGGCCGGGCTTTTGCTCCGCACGAATCGTCAGCCATCGGCGGAGATCGACGCTGAACAAGCAGCGGATCCAGAGTGACGTCGGCGACCGAGCCGCCGGGAGGGGACCCGCCTGATTGAGCGGCTCGCCGGACCGCAATCTGCCCACAAAGCTGAGATCCGTGAAATAGCCTAGAGCGTCCATGCAGAGCATCGAAGAGCTGGTCCCTCCCGAACACCTCCTTCCAGACTACGCTCGAAGCCGCAGCTACACGGCGGCAGGTGCCCGCTTCTTGGACACCGCGGCGTCGCGGGGCTTGCAACCCCACCATCGAGTCCTCGACCTCGGCTGCGGAGTCGGGCGGTTCGCGGTGGCCCTCGCCGGATACCTCGACGAGCGGGGGAGTTACGTCGGGATCGACATCCACAAGCGCTCGATCAGGATCTGCCAGGAGTACATCGGCCAGAAGCTGGACAACTTCAAGTTCATTCACCCACCTGCTCCCCGAGGTGGCCGAGAACTACCTCCTGGAGATCGGCAGGGTCCTGCGGCCGGGCGGTCGAACCCTCAACACCCTCTTCCTGCTCAACGGAGAGTCGCTCGCGCAGCTCGACTCCGGAACCTCACCGCAGGGGACAACCCGCGTGTTCGGTGGAGGTCTCGCGCGGGTGAAGCGAATCGATCGTCCACAGGGATGGATCGCCCACGACGAGGACCACGTGCGGGAGCTGCACGAGCGCGCGCACATGCAGATCGAGGAACCGATCCGCTACGGCGCTTGGCCCGGCCGGAAGTCTTCCGGCCCTGGCTTCAGCGAGAAGGACATCGTCGTCGCGGTCAGAGCGCGACGCGGGATTCGTCACCTCTTCGTCAGGGGCACGAGCGTTTCCTAGACTGCGGGGCGGCGGCGCCAGCCGGGTCTCCGGCATGGATCTCCTCCTCGATCAGGTCGGCGATCGCAGCGACGATGACGAGCTCGAAGCCGGTGCGCCTGCAGGACGCGGAGCTCCGCCTTGCGGCGCTCGCGATCCTCCGGCCGCCCCCAAGGCCGCAGGCGACGTTGATGATCCGATGACCGCTCGCCTGGCAGCTCGAGCATGATCGTGGGGCCTCCCGTCACCTCGTCGTCCGGGTGGGGCGCCAGATGCAGCAGGGTAAACGGGTTGCCCCCAACGCTGCTCGGCCCACTCGCGATCATCCGGTCGCGTGCAGCCTATTGTTGGTAGATAGGCCTGATGCGACCGACGGCAGAGCAGGTGATCCTGGTCACGGGAGCGACCGACGGTCTCGGCCGGGCCCTGGCCACTGAGCTCGCAAGTCGCGGGGCCACGCTACTGCTCCACGGCCGAGACGAGGCGCGCCTGGCCGATACCGTCGAGCGGATCCGAGCCGAGAACGGGAACGAGAAGCTACGCACCTATCGGGCCGACTTCTCATCCCTCGACGAGGTGGGGGAGTTGGCCGAGCGTATCGAGCGCGACCAAGAGCGGGTCGACGTGCTCGTCAACAACGCCGGGATCGGAACCGCTCTGCCGGGAGACGGGGTGCGGATGGAGAGCCGCGATGGCCACGAGCTGCGCTTCGCGGTCAACTACCTCGCCCACTTCCTGCTCACGCGGCGGCTCGAGTCGCTGATCGTGCGCTCCGCACGGGCGCGAATCGTCAACGTCAGCTCCGCCGGCCAGGCGCCGATCGACTTCGACGACGTGATGCTCGAGCGCACCTACGACGGCGTGCAGGCGTACTGCCAGAGCAAGCTCGCCCAGGTCATGTTCACCTTCGACCTCGCCGAGGAGCGTCGTGACGCCGGGGTCACGGTCAACTGCCTGCACCGGCGAGCTACATGCCCACCAAGATCGTGATGCACGCTCGCGGCAGCGCCGTCAGCACGCTGGAGGAGGGGCTGGACGCGACCATGCGGCTGGCGGCAGACGCCGAGCTCGAGGGCGTCACGGGCCGCTACTTCAACGGTCGAAGCGAGGCGAGGGCGCACCCCCAGGCCTACGACCCGGATGCGCGCCGCCGCCTGCGGGAGCTCAGCGAGCGGTTGGTCGGCCCGGGCGCTGACGGTGCGCTGTCGGCCTAAGGTGCCCGCGGTCGTCCTCGCATTTGCGCTGGGTCGAGTCAAGCGTTCGAGGCTCTGCTGGAGAGGGGCATACTGCCCGGATCAACGAGTTGCTGCTCGCCCGCCACGGCGAGACCGAGTGGAGCGCCAACGGGCGGCACACCAGCCGCACGGACTTGCCCCTGACCGATAACGGTCGCCGGCTCGCCGAGCGGCTGGCGCCACGTCTCACCGCGCGCCGCTTCGCGCTCGTGCTGACGAGCCCGCTGCGGCGCGCGGTCCAGACCTCCGAGCTCGCGGGCCTGGGGGCGGAGGCCCAAGTCCGCGATGACCTGCGCGAGTGGGACTACGGCGATTACGAGGGCCTGACCACTGCGGATGTCCACCGGCGCTGCCCCGGCTGGAGCCTGTGGCGCGACGGCTGCCCGAACGGGGAAACGGCCGCCGACATGGGGGCGCGCGCGGACTGCGTGATTGCCGAGGTCCGCGCCGCCGACGGCAACGCCATCGCCTTCGGTCACGGCCACATGCTGCGGGTCCTCGCGGCCCGCTGGCTCGGGCTACCGCCCGAGGACGGCGCCCTGTTCGCGCTCGCAACCGGCACGCTGAGCACGCTCGGCTACGAGCACGAGACCTCCGTGATCCTGAGCTGGAGCGAGCTCCCCAGCGCGTCTTAGTCGCGTCGGGAGGCCGCCGGCTCGCGAGTCGCGAGCTCGCGAACCCGGCTAGAGCGGGTACTCGCGCGAGCCCTGCTGGACGGTGATCCAGCGCAGCTCGGTGAACTCCTCCAGCGCCGCCCTGCCGCCGAACCGCCCCCAGCCGCTGGACTTGACGCCGCCGAACGGCATCTGGGGCTCGTCGTGGACGGTGGAGCCGTTGACGTGGCAGATACCGCTCTCGATGCGGCGGGCAACCTCCAACGCCGTCGGCACGTGGCGGCCAAACACCGCTGCGGCCAGCCCGTACTCGGTGTCGTTGGCCACCCGGACCGCCTCATCGGGGCCGTCGACGGGGATGATCCCGACCACCGGCCCGAACGACTCCTCAGCGTAGACCCGCATCTGCGGGGTGACGTCCTGCAGCACGGTGGGCAAGAAGCAGGGTCCCTCGGCCTTGCCTCCGGCAACGACTCGAGCGCCATGGGATTTGGCGTCCTCGACAAGCTGCGAAACGCGCTCCAGGGCGGCCTGGCTGACCAGCGGGCCGATTTGGGTCTCCGGGTCACGCGGGTCACCGACCTTGAGCGCCTCGGCCCGCTCGCCCAGCGTCTTGGTGAAGGGCTCTGCCACCGAGCGATCCACCACGATCCGCTCCGTCGACATGCAGACCTGCCCCTGATGCATGAAGGCACCGAACTTGGCGGCCGCGGCCGCCTCGTCGAGATCCGCGTCCGCAAGCACGACCATCGGCGCCTTGCCTCCGAGCTCGAGCAGCACGCGGCCGACGCGCGTCGAGCCCGTGAAGTTGATGCGGCGGACCGCGGGATGCGCGATCAGCTCATCGACCACATCGGCGGCGTCGGCGGAGTCATGGCTGAGGAGATTGATGACCCCGGACGGCAGGCCGGCATCGTCGAGCGCGCGGGCGATCGCCGCGTGCGTGCGGGGACACACCTCCGAGCCCTTCAGGATCACGGTGTTACCGAAGGCGAGCGGCGTGGCAACAGCGCGGGTGCCGAGGATCACCGGGGCGTTCCAGGGGGCGATCCCGACTACCGCTCCGGCTGGCTGGCGCAGTCCCATCGCGAGCAGCCCCGGGACATCGGAGGGGATCACCTCGCCCGTGACCGAGTACGCCTGTGCTGCCGCCTCGCTGAGCATCCCGGTCGCGAGCTTGACGTTGAACATGCCCCAGCCGAACGTCGCCCCAGTCTCCTCCGTCGTCGCGCCGGCGATCTCCTCGGCCCGCTCGCTCAGCAGCTGAGCTGCGGCGTGCAGCAACTCGCGCCGCTGTGCCGGGGGTGTGGTGGACCAGGCCTTGAAGGCCTCCCCGGCCGCATCGGCCGCGGCCCTGGCATCCTCGCGTGTCGCCGCAGCGGCGGACCCCACGGGCTCGCCGGTGTAGGGATCGAACTTCTCGAAGCTGCGCCCCGAGATCGCGCCCACCCACTCCCCGCCGATCAGAAGCCGCTGCTGCTCCAATTGTGGGGTGGTCATGCTCGCTCCGCTCTCTCGTAGCGCTGGGCGCACCGTACCGCGGTCGCGGGGCCGCCCGCGGCTTCCGCCCGACCCGCCGCACGCGAATCCCCGTCCGTGCGCATGCAGGCCTCTACCATCCCGCAGCCATGCGCATCGACGAGCTCTTCACCACCAGCGGGCCCGTGTTCTCGTTCGAGTTCTTCCCGCCGCGCACGCCGGAGGGCGTGGAGACCCTGTTCGAGACCGTCGAGGCCCTGAAGCCGCTCGGGCCGTCGTTCGTCTCGGTCACCTACGGGGCCGGCGGGGCGACCCGCGACGGCACGGTCGAGATCGCCACCAGGGTCAAGCGCGAGCACGGCCTGGAGACGATGGCGCACCTGAGCTGCGTCGGCGAGACGACCCAGGGCCTGGTCGAGATCCTCGACCGGCTCGAGGCGGCCGGGATCGACAACATCCTCGCCCTGCGGGGCGACCCGCCCCGCGGCGAGACCGAGTTCACGCGCCCCGAGGGCGGCTTGGACTCCGCCGCCGACCTGGCGGGGTTCATCCGCCAGCGCTACGGGTTCGCGATCGGCGGCGCCTGCTTCCCGGAGGTCCATCCGGAGGCGCCCAGCCTCGAGGCCGACCTCGCGTATCTGAAGACCAAGGTGACGTCGGGCGCCAGCTTTCTGATCACCCAGCTCTTCTTCGACAACCGGATCTACTTCGACTTCGTTGACGCTGCGCGGGCGAGCGGGATCGAGGTCCCGATCATCCCCGGCGTGATCCCGATCGCCAGCTACGCCCAGATCGTGCGCTTTTGCCAGCTCTGCGACGCCTCGATCCCGAAGCTGCTCGCCGAGGCGATGGACGCCCTCGGGGGTGACCAGGACGCCGAGGCCGAGCTCGGCACGGCCTACGCGGCGCGCCAGTGCGAGGAGCTGCTGGCAGGCGGCGCGCCGGGGGTCCACTTCTACACGCTCAACAGGGCGCCGGCGACGCGTGCCGTGCTCGCCGCGATGCGCGTCGGACGGCCCTGGGAGCGCCTCAAATAGTCTCGGCTCTATGGCCGACACCGCGAGCTCGTTCCGCTACCGCGGCTACCGCATCGCCTACGAGGTCCACGGCGAGGGCGACCGGGCGCTTGTCTTGATTCACGGCCTGCTGATGAACCGGCGCATGTACGACCGCTTGGCGCCGGCGATGGCCTCCCGCGGAAACCGAGTGATCACCGTCGACCTGCTCGGCCACGGCGACTCCGACAAGCCCGACGATATGCGCATCTATTCGATGAGCTCGTTCGCCAGTCAGGCGGCTGCGCTGGTCGAGCATCTCGGGCTCGGCGCACCGGTGGTGGGAGGGACGTCGCTGGGGGCGAACGTGACCCTGGAGCTCGCCGTCCACCATCCCGAGCGTGCCGGCGGGCTGTTCATCGAGATGCCGGTTCTCGAGGACGCGCTGCTGGGTGCCGCGCTGATCTTCACGCCGATCCTTCTGGGCCTACGCTTCGGCAAGCCGGTGCTGGCCGCCGTCTCGCAGGCGCTGCAACGGGTTCCGCGGACGAACTACCTCCTGGACATCCTGCTCGACTGGCTGCGCCGGGACCCCGATTCCTCGCGAGCGGTTCTCGAGGGAGTCCTTTACGCGGGCGCTGCGCCACCTCCCGAAGAGCGGCAACGGATCGAGCAGCCGGCGCTGGTGATCGGCCATCCCAACGACCCGCTCCATCCGTTCTCGGATGCCGGCATGCTCGTCGAGGAGATGCCCAACGCCCGGCTCGTCGACGCCAACTCGATCTTCGAGTGGCGCTTTAGCCCCGGGCGGCTCGATGACGAGCTGGCGCGCTTCCTCGACCAGGTCTTCGCCCAGCCCGATCAGGGAGCACGTCCCGCGAGCGCGGCTAGCGATTTCGCCAGTTGAGCAGAATTCGCTAGCCTGGCCGGCCCGATGGCGACCCGCAAGGAGGATCAGGCGCGCCTTCGGGCTGTCCCGATCAACCCATAGGTCAGGCGCGGGCGGCCGCGGCTCGGCCGCGGGCTGACTCGGTTTCGTCGCGGGGAATCGGACGGAGGTTAGGAGGCGGCGACGCGGTACACCGGGAAGAAGCCGGCATCCTCCCGGCCCTCGCTGAGCCGCTCATACGCGCCTGGGTCGCAGACGATCTCGTGCGTATGGAAGGGGAGCTCGCCGTTGGCGAAGCCGCGCTTGAAGTCCTCCAGGCCGTCTCCGGGCCGGAGGCCGCCGCCGAGGTTGAGGGTGACGCCGAGCTCGCCGGCGAGCTCGATCATCGCCTCGACGACGTTCTTGAACGGGGAATCGCCGAGGTGAGCCTCCGCGGTGCCGCCCAGGTAGTAGTGGAGGAGGTCGTCCGAGAGCGCGGCGATGCCCCCCGCCGCGGTTGCGCTCTCGGGGCTGCGGCCGAGTAGCAGCCACGAGCGTTCGAAGCCCAGGATGGTTCGCAAGTACTCGGGCTCGAAGAAATAGCGCTCCGCCGCCGCCGCGCGACGCATCGTCTCCGTGTAGGCGGCGTGGAAGCTCGCCCGCTCCTCCACCGAGGTCTCGGGTCCGGGAAGCACCTCGACCCGGTAGCCGAGCTTGCGGTTGCGGCGGATCTGCTCGCCGAAGCGCGAGCGCAGGCTCCGGGGTAGTGACGGGTCGTGAACCTGGACGACCGAACGCGGCGTTGCCCGAGCCAGGCAGGGCTCCTCGCCAAGCCGCTCGCGGACGAAGACGCTCACCAGCCCCGTGTTCGACCAGTCGACCTCGGAGGGATCAACGGGCGAGCCGCCGCCCCCGCGCACGGCGGCGCCGGGGTATCCGTACGGCGAGATCCCATCTGACAGCTCGGTGCCGGGGATCTCGCGGACCAGCACGGGCAACGCGATCGCCGACCCACCGTGTTCAATCCGCAGCGTGTGGGTGACGCCCTCGGCGTCGTAGAAGGCGCGGGAGCGAAAGAAGTCGTGCGTCTCCGCCGCCATCCCCCGGTCGGCGATCAGCTCCGCTGGCGCGGGATCGCGGTCGGAGATCAGCTCGGCCCGTCCTCCCATCCGGCGAACTCCTCCGGCAAGAGGCCCCAGACCTCGTTGTCGACGGCTTCGTCGCCGCGGCGAATCGCGCGGCGCATCACGCCCTCGCGCTTGAAGCCGAGATGGGTGACGACCTTCTGCGCGGCCCGGTTGGTGGCCGGGATCTCGGCGTGGATTCGGTGGGCGCCGTGCTCCTCGAACGCGTGCACGCACGCTTGGCGCTCCGCCTCGCGCGCGACGCCCTTTCCCCACGCG
>VAYK01000192.1 GCA_005884985.1 Actinomycetota bacterium
CGCTCGCGGCTATCGCCGTGTACCTCGTCGCGGTGCAGCTGCAAGTGCGGGCGATCGAGGAGCCGTACCTCCGCCACATCCACGGTGAGAGCTTCGAGCGGTTTCTGACCCGCAGCGGCCGCTTCCTTCCCGGAATCGGACGGCAGCTGTGATCAGGGACTGAGAAGTCCCCGCACGTAGGCTGCCTGCCCGACGTGCTGCAAGCCGTCGTCGGCGATGCTGACGAGGCGGACCCCCAGCGTGACCGGCGGATCCCACCTGCGGTCGACAACGCGCTCGAGGTCGGGAGCCACGAGGCCTTCGAGCATGGTGCCCTCCACAGCAGAGTGCCCGTAGCCGGTGTTGGACGGGTCGGGATCGAGCCCGAAGCGGCGGGCCCAGTCGGCGTCGACCCAGACCTGCTCGGTGTCGAGGAGCTCGGCGACGTGATGATCCTGGACGCGGGTGAGATGCCAGATCAGCCAACCGATCGTGTTCGTGCCGGGACCCGGCACTGCCGTGAGTTGGGTTGCGTCGAGGCCGTCGACGGCCTCCTGCGCCAACGGGGGGATACGGCCATAGAGCTCGACGAGCAGGGCAGCGACGTCCACGGCGTCATTCCACCACGGAGCGGTCATCGTCGGTCGGCCACCATCAGGCGACAGGGCCCATATTTGTCCCAGACGAGGCCGGCAAACCGAAAGCCCGCCTTCTCCAGGGCCCGCCACGACGCAACATTCCCGGCGTAGGGCGCCGCCCACGCCTGGGTCCAGGCGGGGTGGAGTCCGAACACGACGTCCACGACGAAGGCGCGGATCATGGCCGAACCGAGGCCGTGGCCTCGGTCAGCGGGATCGCCGATGAGATAGTCGATGCCCGCCGCCGTGCGGTCGACACCCATCCCCCACCACCGCTCGGTCTCCTCGGGTTCGTCGGCGACGGGGTAGCACTGGATCCAGCCGATCTCGCGCCCCGCGACGAAGGCGATCCAGTGCTCCGTGCTGTCCCGAGAGCCCGAGCCGTAGTCTCGGACGACCCCCTCCCACGACACGTCCTCGCCCTCCCACCACCGCATCACGCCGGGCTCGTTGAGCCATCGGTACAGCACCGGGAGGTCGTCGTCGACCAGCCGGCGGAAGGTCACAGCCACGCCGCTACGAGAACAGGCCGGCAGCGTGCGTGGAGAGGATGAACGCACGCCGGCCGGCCTGCACGAGATCGGAGCTCATGCCGTTCTGGGCGTAGGCGAAGGACACACCTGTCGCCGGGTCGGCCCAGCCGATCTGGCCGTGCACACCGGCGTGGCCGAATGCGGACGGAGAATTCCCCTCTCCGAAGGACGCGTAGCGCAGGGCGTGCTGGCCGTCGTCGCCGGCGACGACGAGGGCAGCGAGACGGGTTGCTGTCATTGGCGGGTGTGGGCGGCGCTTGCGCCCGTTGGCATTTTGATGCCCCCTTGCACCGGCCGGTCCCTTGCGCCCCTTCGGGCCGTCAAGAAACGCGGCGCCCGTACCGAAGCACATGCCAGGGGCAAGAGCATGGCAGACATGGCCGACGTCCTCCGGGGACTCGGGGGCAAGCGGGTGCAGATCCGGCGTTGTCCCGGGTACGCCTACGAGAACCCGGTCGTGGGCGTCGTGGAGCGGGTCACCGCCGACGGCCAGGTCCTGCTGCGGGTGCACCCCTCGCGTCTCGACGCCATCCCTGTCGAGGAGGTCGCCGGGATCGTGGTCCTCGAGGGTTAGCGCCTGGTGGGGGCGCCAGCCCTCGGTGGTCGTCTTCACCCACGGGTGAACACGACAAGCGTGAGCTCCAGACGGCCGACCCGGGCGGGCTCCGAGCGAAGAGCGCCCAGGCCGCGGGCGATCTCCTCGTCGCTGAGGGCGGTGAGCATCGAGTCGGCGTTGCGCATCCGCTCGACCCACTGCGCACTCGCGCTGAAGCTCTCGGACCATTCGAACACGTCGCTCACCTCGGTCAACGCGAAGCCATGGGCAGAGAAGAGTGTCACGAGCTCGGCCTCGGTGTGGAAGCGGGCCTCCCACTTGACGCGCCCGGGGAACGCATCGACCCAGGTGACCTCGGTTCGGCCGGGCAGGTAGGTCCGGAGAAGCACGCGACCGCCGCCGCGCAGCACGCGTGCGAACTCCTCCACCGCGAGGTGGAAGTCGGCGAAGTGATGCATCGCCGTAGACACCCAGACGACATCGATGCTCGCCCCTCGGAGGGGAAGATGCTCGGCGACGCCCTGGACGAAGCTCACCGCCGGATCGACGACGTGACCGGCCCGCGCCATCGCCGCAGAGGGCTCGACGGCCACGATCGTCGCCGGGGCCCACAGCGGCCATGCCTCGGCGAAGATGCCCGTGCCCGCTCCGACGTCGGCAACCCGGATCGAGCCGGACGGCAGATAGGGGCGGACGGCGCTCCCCCAGCGAGCGAGCACGTCGCCCGGCAGCGCTCGTCCTTCCTGGTAGCGAGCGGCCACCCGTTCGTACTCCACGAAGCCCTGGGACCTGCGGTTCGTCCGGGAGAGGCGCCGCATGACCACGCTAGGCTGGATGTCCAGCCCCTTCGCCCGCTCTGTGGCCCGGATGGCGGCGACTTCGGGGCCGAAGTCGGCGTCGGCGACCACTTCGAACCCGAGCCGGGCGTAGAGAGGCCCGTTCCATGGCACGTGCCGGTAGGTCGTGATGGTCACGGCGTGGAACCCGCTGTCCCGCGCCCATTTGCACGCGTGCTCGACGAGGGCGGTGCCGATGCCCTGTCGGCCGTGGTCGGGGTGCACGCTCACCTGGTCGAGGTGGGCCTCGCCGTCGACCTCGGAGACCATCGCGTAGCCGAGGGGCTGATCGGTCTCGTCGACGGCCACCCACAGGCGGCCGAGCGTCAGGTAATGGCCCAGCTCCTCGATGGAGGGCGGCTCGTCGTCGGCGACGACGTCGAGGCCGACGCCGGCAAAGATGCGACCGGCAGCCCGCTCCAGCGAGCGCAACAGGTGCAGCTCGTCGTGACGCGCCGCACGAATGGTGAGCGACTTCGTCATGCACGAAGTTCACCACGGCCTGTCATCGGGGTGTGCCGGGAAGCTCGGCACAGCGGCGGGTCGGCCTGCGCCGGCGCGGGCCGGGTAGCGTGAGCCGTCCCGTGAACCGGGGGGAGGCGATATGGCCCTTTTCGTCGTCCGCCACCAGCATGATGCCGACCGCTGCCCGGCCGGGGACCCGGACATGGGCGCCACGCTCCTCAACTACCTGAGCCGTCCCCAGGTGAAACGGCACGGCGTCGAGATCCAGGGCGAGGCCATCGTGCAGGGCGAGCACACCCTCTACCTGATCGTCGAGTCGAGCGACGAGGAGCGCGTCCGCGAGTTCATGCAGCCGTTCGGGGAGGCGGGCACCGTCGACGTCTACCCCGCCTCGACCTGCGCCCGGGTGGTGGCCAGCGGGGGCTGCGCGGCGCCGATGCCGGTGGTCGACGACGTCGTCGCCGCCATGGATCCCGAGGACGCCTGCCAGCGTGCCATCGAGGCCGGCCTCGTCGTCCACCGCGCCCACCCGCTGAACTGCGAGACGTCGATCCCGGCGCTCATCGGCGGCGTGGTGATGCCGAACGCCCATTTCTACGTGCGCAACCACTTCCAGATCCCGGACCTCGACCCTGCCACCTGGCGCCTCGAGGTCGGCGGCCTGGTCGAGCGGCCGCTGCGCCTGAGCCTGCGAGACCTCCGCAGCATGCGCTCGAAGACGATGGTCGTCACCCTCGAGTGCGCCGGCAACGGCCGCTCGATGCTCGACCCGCCGGTGCCGGGCGAGAAGTGGGGAGTTGGCGCCGTGAGCACCGCCGAGTGGACAGGGGTCCCGCTCGTCGAGGTGCTGGACCGGGCCGGCGTCACGTCTGGGGCCCGGGACGTGCTCTTCCGGGGTGCCGACGGAGGGAGGGTCGACGGCGGCGCCGAGCCCATCCGCTTCGAACGGAGCCTGAGCCTCGATGACGCCCGGGACTCCGAGGCCCTGCTCGCCTACGCCATGAACGGGGAGGCGCTCCCGATCCAGCATGGCTACCCACTCCGCGTCGTCGTGCCCGGGTGGTACTCGGTGACGTCGGTCAAGTGGCTCACCGACATCGAGGCCATCGGCTCGCAGTTTCGCGGCTACTTCCAGGGCGAGAAGTACGTCTACAGGTGGGATGACGACGGCCAGGGCGCCACCGAGCCCGTCACCCTGCAGCGGGTCCGGGCCCTGATCACCGACCCGGGCGCACAGGAGCAGGTCGAGCGCGGCGACATCGCCATCCGCGGGGTGGCGTGGTCGGGGGCGGCGCCCATCGCTCGCGTCGAGGTGAGCATCGGCGGCGGCCCCTGGCAGGAGGCCAGCCTGGTCGGCTCGCGGAACCGGCACAGCTGGCAGTTGTGGGAGCTCATCACCCGTCTCGACCAGCCGGGCGCCACCACGCTCCGGGCCCGGGCGAAGGATCTCGCCGGCCGCACCCAGCCCGAGGAGCCGGCCTGGAACCGTCTCGGCTACGGCAACAACTCCGTGCAGGAAGTCCCGATCGCCATCCGCTGACTATCCCGACCGTCGGGCAGGGGAAAGGCGGCCGGTCCAGACCGTCCCCACGGCGTCGTCCTCACCCAGCACGGTGACCTGGTCGCCGACGATGACGACCGCGTCCCCCAGCTGGTTGCCGAAGGGGCTGTGGGGCAGGCGGACCCGCTGCCAGGTCCCTCCGCCGTCGAAGGACGCATAGACGGTCAGGTGCCCATCACCGATGCCGACGGCGACCACCCGCCGCCCGTCGGCGGCGACCGCTCGAAGGCTGGCGACTCCGCCCGCGCCGAGCGCTCGCTGAACCTCGGCGCGTCGCCAGCGCCGCCCGTCGGGCGAGGTCCAGGCGAGGGCGCGAGCCTGGCTCGCGAGCGTCTGGCTGCCGACAGCCACTGCGCCTCCGGCCGCGGCGGCGCAGACCGCGGGGAACTGGCGACCGGGGCCGCCGAGGGCTGCGGCGCCGGCGGCGGGTGCCCGTTGCCACTGCTGGCCGTCGCGCGAGAGCCAGGCCCACCCGTCCTGCTCGTCGGTCGGCCTCGCGTAGCCGACGGCCAGCACCTCCCCGTCTCGAAGCGCGCACACGCCGCTCAGGGCGGTCTCCCCGGCCCCCCTCCACGCGTCGGGCTCGTTCGCCTGCTGCCATGTCCGCCCGTCGGCGGACGTCCACGCCCGGGCCTGGAGCCGGCCCCCGATGCTGTAGCTGAAGCCCACCGCCACCAGCCCCGGTCCACCCGCCGCCACCGAGAAGGCGATCGTCCCGTCGCCCAGGTGGAAGGCGGGCTGGTCGGCAGGGGCCCGCTGCCACGACGATCCGTCGCTCGACGTCCAGGCGCCCATGACGGCGTG
>VAYK01000193.1 GCA_005884985.1 Actinomycetota bacterium
ACAAGATAGTTAGACCGAGCAACGCCCCCTCTGAAGGAGGATCCCGGATGGAAGCCTCAAGCCCAGCCAAGCTCTACGCGACGCTGGTCGGCACCGTATTGACGATCGCCGGCATCATCGGCTTCTTCTACAGCGGCAACTTCGGCTCGCCCGGGGCCGTTGAGAAGGTGTTCGGCATCCTGGCGGTCAACGGGTGGCACAACGTCGTCCACCTGGTGACGGGCTTGCTCGGCCTGGCCGCCGCCGGCTACGCCGCGCGCCAGTACGCCCTCGGCCTCGGCCTCGTCTACATCGCGGTCGCGATCTGGGGCTTCATCATCGGCAGCGGCGACTCGATTCTGAGCATCGTCCCCGTGAACACCCCGGACAACATCCTGCACCTGATTATTGGACTCACCGGTCTCGCGGCGGGCGCTGCAACCCCGGCGGGCGCTCCCGCACGTACTGCCCCCGCCTGAGCCACCCCGCCCATTCGGGAACGCCCGCCGCCAACCGGGCGCTCAGTCGGGCCTGACCGTCTTGAGCACGTTCTCCGCGGTGGCCCGAAGACCGGTCGGCCGGCGGCGCCGGCGCATGCCGACGAGCACGAGCGCGCCCCCCGCGACCGTGCCCACGGCGACCGCGGCGACCGGGCGCACCCAGTTGCGAGGGTCGCGGAGCGCCTCCCGCTCACCCTCGGAAAGCTCCTCGGCCCAGCTCGAGAGCTCGGCCGCGGCTTGCTCGGTGATCGCCGTCAGCGTGCTCTCGACGCGGCTGACGAGGTCCTCTGGCGGCTCGATCGGGCGCAGCGCGTCGCTGAGCAGCGCCTCCAGCTGCAGGTGTCCGGTCTCTTCGCTCATCTTCGGTGCGTGCGATAGCCGCCGATCATGTCCCGCTCATCTCCTCTTCGAGTTGTTTGATCGCCCTGTGGATCAGGACCTTCGTCGCTCCGTCGGTGCGCCCCAGCGCTCGTGCGATCTCGCGATTCGACATCCCCAGCGCGAAGCGCATGATCAGCGCCTCCCGGCGGTCGTCCGATAGCCGCTCGAGCCTCTGCATGACCAGGCGCAGCTCCTCGCGCCCCTCGACGATCTGCTCGGTTCGGTGCGGGTCTGCGGGGGGCTCGACCGCTTCGAGAGCCGCCTCCGGGCGCCGGGAGCGGTCGCGATGATAGTTCGAGGCGAGGTTGTGGGCGATGCGGATCAGCCACGGCCGCAGGGGACGCCCGTTCGACTCGCGTCGCGCCCGCTCGAAGTGCCTGTACGCCTGCAGAAACGCCTGCTCGGTGAGGTCCTCGGCGTCGTGGTGGTTTCCGACCCGGTAGTAGGCGTACGAGTAGACATCGCGCAGGTGGGCGCGGTAGAGCTCCTCGAAGGCCCGGTCGAGCTCGGCCTTCGAGGCCGGATCGGCCGCCTCGCTCTCCTCCTTCGCGGCACTCACCGGTCAAGCGTAGCCCTCCCCGCCACGCCTATGCCGCCCGCCGGGTGCGCTCGGCGCGGCGCAGTCCGGCCACCCACTCGCCGGGATCGATGCGACCGTCGATCAGGGCGGCGAGTCCATCGAGGCCGGGCGCCTCGATTCCCGCCCGCGCCATCGATTCCGCAAGCAGCGGCACCGCATCGAGGCCCTCGGACGCCTGACCGATCCGCCCCGGGATCTGCCCCGCGGCAACGCCGGCACCGAGCAGCTCTCCGGCGCGGCGGTTGCGGCTCCCGGGCGCCATGACGGTCGCGGTCAGGTCGCCAACGCCGGCGAGCCCGGTGAAGGTCTCGAGCTGTGCACCGCCGGCCAGCGCGTACTCAACGCATTCGCGCCAGATGGTCGCCGAGGCGATCCCCGCGGCGTTGAGGCCGTGCGCCTCCGCCGCGGCCGCACCGAGTGAGGCGGCGTTTTTGGCTGCGCCCGCCATCTCGACCCCGACCACGTCATCGCTCCGCTCGCAGATGAGCCCCGCTCGGTCGAAGACCTCGCCCAGCTGGGCCCGCAGGTTCTCCTCGCTCGAGCCCAGCACCAATGCGGCCATCCCGGCGGCCGCCTCGCGCGCGTGGGCGGGACCGCCCAGCGAGGCGATCGCGCGGGCGCGGATCCGCTCGCCGACGTAGTCGCTGGGGAGTTGGCCGAGCGGCTGCACCAAGCCCTTGGTGAGCAACAGCACCGCGGCGCGCGACCCCATCCGATCGCCGAGCGAGCCCACCGCGGCCGGCAGCGCCGCCGACGGCACCGCGAGGCAGACGAGATCGACTCCGGCGAGCTCGATGTCGCCGGCGCGCTTCACGGCAACGGTCTCGGGGAGGCTCACCCCGGGCAGGTATCGAGGGTTCTCGCGCTTGGCGGCGATCTCCGCCGCCTTCTCCTCGGAGCGGGTCCCCAGCTGAACCTCGAGTCCACCGCGCGCCAGCAGCACGGCCATCGCGGTGCCCCAGCTCCCGGCCCCGATCACGGCCGCCTTGCGCAGCGGCGGCAGGCCACCGAGCCACTCCCACTGGAGCTCGACGTTGGGCCAGATCCGGGCGGTGACGGTGGCGGCGAGCGCCGGCGAGGGATGCTCGGTGCGCGGGAAGGTCACCGGGCGCCCAACGCGCAGCTTCACCTTGCGGGGGCGGATCTGCCAACCGCGCCGCACTTGCTCGCTCCCGTGCACGGCAACCGGGGCGACCGCGGCACCGGTCTCCAGCGCCAGCCGGCCGACGCCACGCTTCGGCCGCCCCAGCGAGCCCGACCGGATCCGCGTCCCCTCGGGGAAGATGCAGACCGTGCCGCCCCGGTCGAGGACGATCCTCGCCGTTTCCATCGCGGTCTCGTCGGACTGCCCGCGGCGGATCGGGAAGGCGCCGACCCGGGACAGTATCCAGCCGCGCCACGGGCGCTCGAACAGCTCGACCTTGGCGACGTACTGCATCGGGCGGCGCCACGGGAGCGCGATGGCGATCACGAAGGGATCGAGGAAGCTGCGGTGGTTGGAGGCCACGATCAGCCCACCCTGGATCCCGCGTAGGTGCTCGCGGCCGGTCCGCGACAGGCGAAGCCAAAGGAGGAACGCCGGCTGCAGGATCAGGCGCGCCAGCAGGTAGAGGAACCAGTTGACGCCGTGCTGGCGCGCGTAGGCGTGGTAGCGCTGGAAGCGCTCCTCGCTGATCACCTCGTCCGTGCGTGGCGGCGCAGACGTCCGCTGGACCTCATCCACGGAGATGCCTACACGCGCGGGCGCGCGGCGTTACTGCACTGCACGCTCGGCCGCGGGGATTACGAGCGGCTGCAAGCGCAGGCGCGAGCTACCAGGCAGCCTCGAGCAGCTCGTGGAGCTCCTCTCTACCGGGCGGATCCGGGGTGTTCCGAAGCTCTGCCCGGGAGAGGATCGCGTCGAGCACCCGCCGAAGCCGGCCCTGATCGGCGCCGAGTTCGCTCAGCCGTCGCGGGCCGCCGCCGAGGGCTTCAATCCGCTGCCGGATCCCGGCGGCCTCCGCGCCCAGCGCCCCGGCCAGCGAGTCGATCGCCTCGGGAGCGCGCGAGCGCATCGCGTTCATCGTCAGCGGGAGCATGGTCGCGTTCGTCTCCGCGTGCGGCGTCCCCAACACCCAGACGAGCGTCTGGCAGACGACGTGATGAAGCGCGTAACCGGCCGAGTCGAGCGCGTGGGCGCAAAGCAGCGAGCCGAGGGCGAGCGCAACCCGGTCCCGCTCCCCCGCCGGGGGGTCGAGCGCTGCGGCGAGCAGCTCGGCGCCGCGCAGCGCCACCAGGGTGGCGACCGGGTTGGCGAGCGGCGCGTACAGGGCCTCGGCTCCGTGGGCGAGGGAGTTCATGGCGCTGGCCCGCAGGCGCTGGTCGTCGAGGGTGGTCAGCTCGAACGGATCGGCGATCACCAGGGCGGGGCGGACGAGGTGCCGTGCCTCGTGCTCGTGCCCGGCCGGCAGCCGGTGGATGGCGGTCATCTCGGCTCCGGAGAGCGTCGTCGGAATGGCGCAGACCCGCCCCCCGCGCACGGCGGCGATCGCCTTCGCGGTGTCGATCACCCGCCCGCCCCCGAGCGCCACCAGGGTCGGGTTTCGGACCGAGTCGATGATCGTGGCGGCGGCGTCGGGCACCAACCCACGGGGCACCTCGTGAACGGCCGTCGCCCGCTCTGCCAGCGCGAGCGGCGCCGCGCCCAGGGCGCGCGGCGTGGTCACGAGCTCGAATCGCTCCCAGATCCCGTCGGCGAGCAGCTCGGGCGCGCCGGCGAGCGCCCCCTCCCGGAAGACGACCGTCCGCTCGCCGTCGCGCCAGGTGAAGTCGCGCTCGCTCACGCGACCATTCTCGCCGACCTACCCAGACCGGCGGCGGGCGCCTAACCTGTGCGCGGGTAGCCGGAGTAGCTCAGCTGGTAGAGCACCGGTTTTGTAAACCGGCGGCCGCGGGTTCGAGTCCCGCCTCCGGCTTGGCAACCTGAGGGCCCTTGAGGGTTAAGTTGAGCCCCATATCGGGGCGGAACATCACTCTCGTCCGCCAGGGCGCCCTCGCACGGCGAGGCGCCTAGAGCCTGACCTGGCGCGAAGCGAGGTGGAGGCCGACCTTGCGCTTGACGCGCTGGAGTGCGTTGTCGACCGTCTTCGTGTCGCAGTCGAGGCGCTCGCCGATCGCCTCGTAGGAATACCCGTCGAGGTACAGGGCGAGGACGTGGCTCTCGAGCTCCGAGAGCACGCTCGAGAGGCAGGAGACCAGACTGTGGAGCTCCTCGCTCGCGATCACCCGCTCCGACGGGTCCTCGCTTCCAGGCCCCGGGAGCACCTCCTCGAGAGTGGTCTCCGAGTCGCTCGCGCCCGCCGGCGTCTGGGCGAAGGACACGTACTGGTTGAGCGGCGCGTGCTTGTTGCGGCTCGCGGTCTTCACCGCGGTGATGATCTGGCGAGTGATGCAGAGCTCGGCGAAGTTGCGGAAGCTCGACTCGCGATCGGAGCGGTAGTCGCGGATCGCCTTGTACAGACCCAGCAGGCCCTCCTGGATCAGGTCGTCGCCATCGCCGCCGAGCAGAAAGTAGGACGACGCCTTGAGGCGCACGAAGCCGCGGTAGCGCTTCACGATCCGGTCATAGGCGTTGCCGCTGCCCCGCTTGGCGAGCGCGATCAGATAGGAATCTTCAAGCTCAGGTTGAGCTTCGGGCCTACTACGGGCCGGCGCGACGGCTGGGCCTGGGGGCGCGACGGCGACGAACTCATGGGTAGGGGTCGGTGCAGCCACTGTCTCCTCCGTTTCGGTGGAAAACCGTGGCGCCCGTTACCTCCCCTGGGCGCCCACTCCTTGTCGGTGATCGGCAGATCCAGACTCGACCTTTAGTTCACCCTTATGTGGAAGTGTATGCGGGTGGGCGTTGTTCTGTCAACCGT
>VAYK01000194.1 GCA_005884985.1 Actinomycetota bacterium
TACGTGATCGTCGCCATCCACTCGACTGCGCTGGGGCCGGCGCTCGGCGGAGTGCGCCTGTGGCACTACAAAGCGACCATCGACGGCGCGCGCGACGCCCTCAGGCTGGCGCGGGGCATGACCTACAAGGCAGCCGCGGCCGGCCTCGAGCTCGGCGGGGGCAAGGGAGTGATCTGCGCCCTGCAGGGAGCGCCCCCCGCCGGACGGGAGCGCCGTGCCCTGCTGCTGGACTTCGGCGACCTGGTCGAGTCGCTGCGCGGCCGCTACATCACCGCCGAGGACGTCGGCATCGCCGCCGAGGACCTCGTCGTGATCGGCGAGCGGACCAGCCACCTCACCGGGTTGCCGCCCGATCACGGTGGATCCGGCGATCCGAGTCCGTTCACCGCGCTCGGTGTCGAGGCCGCGATGCGCGCCTGCGCCCGGGAGCGCTTGGGCTCCCCGGACCTCTCCGGCCGGCGGATCGTCATTGCCGGTCTCGGCCACGTGGGTTCGAAGCTGGCTCGGCGGCTGGCCGATGCGGGCGCCGAGCTCGCCGTCTCCGACATCGACTCGGCGAAGCGCAGCCTGGCGACCGAGCTCGAAGCCGAATGGATCGAGCCCTCGAAGGAGATGCTGGCCGAGTGCGACCTGCTGGCCCCCTGCGCGCTGGGCGGCGCGATCGACGCGACCAACCTGCCGCGGCTGCGCTGCGAGATCGTCTGCGGCTGCGCCAATAACCAGCTCGCCGACGAGGGCCTGGCGGACGGTCTCGCTGAACACGGCATCCTGTACGCGCCCGACTTCATCGTCAACGCCGGCGGCCTGATCCACGTCTACAGGGAAATCCGGGGCTACTCGGAGCACGAGGCCCGGCAGCTGGCGCTCGGGATTGAGGTCAATCTGAACCGCGTCCTCGCCACGGCGCGCGAGCGCGCGATCACCCCGCTGTGCGCAGCGCGCGAGCTTGCGCGGGAGCGCCTCGACGCTGCGCAGCGGGAGCCGGCGGCCGCCGCGTGAGAAACTGAGACCCCGTGGACGAGGTTTGGACCGTTCGGGCCGGCCAGGTCCCCTACGAGGAGGCGCGCGACGCACAGAAGCGCCTCGAGGTCGCGCGGCAGGCCGGCGAGGTTCCCGACCTGCTGCTGCTCCTGGAGCACCCGCCCGTGTACACCAGGGGCCGCCGCTCGACCCCCGACGAGCTGCCGATGGGCGAGGAGTGGTACCGGATGCAGGGCATCGAGCTCACGGACACGGATCGCGGTGGGCGGGTCACCTATCACGGCCCCGGCCAGCTCGTCGGGTACCCGATCGTCTCGCTGAAGCGGTACGGCGACGATGTCCACGAGTACATACGGCGAATGGAGCAGGTGATCATCGCCGCGCTCGCCGATTGGAGCGTGGACGCCGAGCTCGTGGAGGGGCTAACCGGGGTGTGGACGCCCCAGAAGCGTAAGGTCGCGTCGATCGGCGTGCATGTGAACCGCGGCGTCACCACGCACGGTTTGGCGATCAACGTCAACAACGACCTGCAGCCGTTCGAGTGGATCGTCCCGTGCGGGATCGAGTCGTGCCGGATGACCTCGGTGGCGCGCGAGCTCGGCGCCGAGCAGGACCTGGACGGCTTCGCGACCACCGTCCGCGATCGCTTCGGCGAGGTGTACGAGCGCACTCCCGTCGAGGTGACCGCCGACGAGCTGAGCGAGCGCCTTCTCGATCTCGAGGCTCTCGCTGGGGCCGCGCCGGCGCTACGGTAGGAGCGATGGAGCCCACCACCAACACAAAGCCCTCCGCCTCCTCCACGAGGGAGCCCGAAGGGCGACCGGTGATCCGAGCCGAGGGCTCAGGTGCGGGGGCGGAGGGGTCTGCGGCCCTCCACGTGACCCGCTCGCGCGCCAACCCGGGCGGGATGCGTGTTGCCGAGGGCCTCCCTTTCCGCGAGCGCAAGCCGCCCTGGCTCAAGGTCCCCGCCCCCGGCGGCCCCACCTACCGGCACCTGAAGTCGATGATCCACGAGCAGAACCTGCACACCGTCTGCCAGGAGGCCAACTGCCCCAACGTCGGCGAGTGCTGGGAGCGCGGCACCGCCACCTTCATGATCCTCGGCGACGTCTGCACGCGCCGCTGCGGCTTTTGCAACGTGCAGACCGGCAAGCCGACCTGGAACGACCCGCTCGAGCCGATGCGGGTGGCGGCCTCGGTAAAGCGGATGGGCTTGCGCCACGCCGTGGTCACCTCCGTCGACCGCGACGACCTGCCCGACTACGGCGCCAGCGCCTTCGTCGGGGTCATCCGCTCGATCCGGATGCTGGCGCCGGATTGCGCCGTCGAGGTGCTGACTCCCGACTTCCGCGGCCAGGAGATGCCGCTGGCCAAGGTGGTCCACGAAAGGCCGGACGTCTTCAACCACAACGTCGAGACGGTTCCACGCCTCTATCCGAAGGCGCGCCGGGGCTCCCACTTCATGCGCTCGGCCAGGGTGTTGAGACTGGCCAAGGAGATGGGCGGCGACGAGGTGATGACGAAGTCGGGGCTGATGGTCGGCCTCGGCGAGAGCTTCGAGGAGATGGTGGAGGCCTTCGGAATCCTCCGCGAGCACCGCGTCCAGGTGCTGACCGTGGGCCAGTACCTGCGCCCCACCGAGCAGCACCTCCCCGTCATCCGCTACTGGCGCCCTGACGAGTTCGCCGCCCTGGAGAGAGCGGCCCACGGGCTCGGATTCGAGTCGGTGGCCGCCGGTCCGCTCGTCCGCAGCTCCTACCATGCTGACGAGAGCGCCCGCGAGGTCGCGGAGCGGCGGCCGTCCGCAGCCGCGGCCTGACGGCGGCCTCGTCCCCCGAGCCGAGACGCTCGCACGCCGCGAGCCCGGCTGCAATGTGAGCTGGCTGATTGACTTTTCGCCGTGCTGCGGAGAGGATGACGGCGACATCGACCACCAAGGGGGATTTGATGGCTCAAGCACTGGCTGACGGCGCTGTCGAGGAGCTGCAGGCGGACTTCGACGGCGAGGTGATCCTGCCGGAGGACAGCACGTACGACGAAGCGTGCAGGGTTTTCAACTCGATGATCGACAGGCGGCCAGCCGTGATCGCCCGCTGCGCAAGCGCCGACGACGTGGTGGCGACGGTCAACCTCGCGCGGGAGAGCGACCTGGAGGTCGCGGTCCGCTCGGGTGGCCACAGCGTCGCCGGCCTGAGCATCTGCTCCAACGGCATCTTGATCGATCTCGCGGGTCTGAAGGAGGTAGACATAGACCCCAACGCCGGCATCGCCCGGACCGGCGGCGGCGTCCTCTGGGGCGAGTTCGACAAGGCAACCCAGGAGCACGGGCTGCACACGCCGGGCGGGCGCGTGACGACGACCGGCGTCGGCGGCTTCACGACCGGCGGCGGATACGGCTGGACCTCGTCAAAGCATGGGCTCACGTGCGACAACTTGGTCTCGGCCGAGGTCGTCACCGCTGACGGGCGCGTGCTGAACGTGAGCGAGGAGGAGAACGAGGACCTGTTCTGGGGGATCCGCGGAGGCGGGGGCAACTTCGGCGTCGTGACCAGGTTCGACTTCGACCTCCACCAGCTGGGGCCCATCGTCCTCGCGGGTCTGGCGCTCTGGCCTCTCGAGAGAGCGAATGAGATCCTGCGCGCCTGGCGCGACTACGTGGACGGGGCGCCGGACGAGCTATCGACCGCATGCGTGATCCTAACTGCGCCGCCCGAGGAGTTCGTGCCCGAGCACATGCGGGGCCAGCCCGTCCTCGGGATGGCGGCGATGTACGTAGGCGATCCCGAGGAGGGCGCTCCTGTCGTCCAGCCGCTCAAGGAACTGGGCCCCGAGGTGGATTTGATCGGGCCGATGCCCTACACGGAGTTCCAGGCGATCCTTGACCCATCGGCTCCGCCGGGCTACCGGAACTACTGGCGCGGCGAGTACCTGAGCGGGCTCTCCGACAAGGCGATCGACACGTTCGTCGAGCACGCACCGGTGACCACCGCGACCGCGCCTCCGTTTAGCCAGATGATCATCTTTCGGCTCGGCGGTGGCGTCAGCGCGATCGACGACGATGCGACTGCCTTCTCGCATCGGGACGCCGACTACATGTTCCATCCGATCTCGGTCTGGGAGGACCCTGCCGACGACGAGAGGGTGATCGCGGCCAACCGCGAGTTCGCCGCGGCGATGCGGCCTTTCGGCACCGGCGCCGTGTACCTGAACTTCACGCGCGAGGAGGATCGGGTGCGCGATGCCTACGGCGACGAGAAGTACCGGCGGCTCGTGGCCATGAAGGACAAGTACGACCCGCGAAACCTGTTCCGGGGGAACCAGAACATCCAGCCGAGCCCCAAGGCGGGCGCGGCCGCCACCGCTTGAGCTTGGCGTAAGGCGCGGCACACTCCCGGGAGAGGCCGGCTACGGCGCTACGGCGCGAGGCGCTCGAGCACAGTGCCGTCGGGGCCGACGGCGAGCACCGTGGGCACGATCGCGATCCCGTACTTGCGGGCCAAGTCGGGGCGCTCGCGGACGTCGAGCGTGACCACCGACTCGCCATCCGAGCGCAGGCGCTCCTCCCACTCGCGGCACTCCGAGCAGAGCGGGTGCGTGAACTCGACGTAGGCCCTCGAGCGACCGTCGAGACCGGCCAAGTCGGCGGGATCGAGGCGAGCGCGGCGCTGTGGGGAGATCCCTCGCAGGCGCGCGGTGAGACGGTAGATCTCGCAGCCGGCGCAAAAGCCGCTCGTCGCCGCGAGCAGCGCCAGCGCGGCGACTGCCGAGCCGAGCATGACCCCGACCGTCGGCGAGCCCAGCCACCAAGCCAGCGCCGCGGCGCCAAGAAACGCCGACCCGATCATGTTCGCGAGACGCGGGGGACGGGAGTCCTCGAGCTCCCCTTCGCCGACGCGCGGCTGGACGAGCCCGAAGTAGGCGAGACAGGTGAGGCAGAAGCGGCGGCCCAGCGTTAGTCCGATGAGCAGCTGCATGGACATGATCGCCCAGGCGAGCGGCCAGCCGAAGACCGCCCCGAGCAGCGCGACCGCCCCCACCACGGCCTGGTTGAAGCGCGGGGCGCGCTTGTCGATTACGTCGGTATCGAGCCACGGATCGGCGATGCGCTGGAAGGGTTGGGGGGCGGCTTGAAGGGCCATAGTGAAAGTCTCGCAAATCCGATTCGGTTACTTGGGATTAGCCGGGCAAACTAGGCTTCGCCACCCCTGATCCCGCTCAAGGACAACATCCCCACGGCGCGGTTCCCGATCCTGACCGTGCTGCTGATCGTCGCCAACATCGCGGTGTTCCTCTGGCAGATCAGCCAACCGTCGGCGCCGAACTCCAGCGATTCGCCACACATCGCCGGGCTGTCCCAGCAGGACGAAACCACTCTGACCTACGGAGCGATCCCGTACCGGCTCACCCACCCGGGGAGGGCCTGCGCCGTGGAGACCGCGCTTGTCGCTCCCGGAACCGCCCAGCAGAACATCGTTTGCGAGGGGACGTCGCAGTACAAGCGCGCCCAGAACGAGCCTGGGGTCCGCCTGCAAAAGCTCGACTCGCCCCCGTGGTGGGCGACTGTCTTCACCTCCATGTTCATGCACGGCGGCATTCTGCACATCGCGTTCAACATGCTCTTCCTCTGGATCTTCGGCAACAACGTCGAGGACTCGATGGGCCGGCCGCGCTTCCTGCTCTTCTACCTGGTCGCCGGGATCGTCGCCACCTACGCGCAGGCGCTCCTCGACGCCAACGCCACCGCGCCCGCGATCGGGGCGAGCGGCGCGATCGCGGGCGTGCTGGGGGGCTACTTAGTTCTCTATCCGCGCGCCCGCGTGCTGACGCTGGTGTTCATCATCTTCTTCGTGACCCTGATCGAGATCCCGGCGGTGATCATGCTCGGGATCTGGTTCGCGCTCCAGTTCCTGCCGGCGATCGGGCAGTTGGCGACCCCGAACGTCTCGGCGACGGGGGGCGGCGTCGCCTACTTCGCCCACATCGGCGGCTTCGTTTTCGGCCTGGCGACGATCAGGCTGTTCGCCAACCGTTACCGCTCGATCGGTCACGGGCAGCCGGTGTACTGACGATGCTGCGGAGTGTCAGCCGACGGCACGGAGCCGAGCGTGCGTAACGCCTTCCTGCTCGTCGCGCTGCTCTTCTGCCTGCTGTTCGGGGGGATGACGGCGGCCGTCGCCGCTCAGTTTGGCTTCGACATCTTCACGCTCACCGCGGTCCTGATCGTCGTGATGATCATGCTGGCGGTCCTCGGCGCGCTGCGAAATCCACCCGGCGACTAGCTCAGAGGGAACGGGAAGACTTCTTCTTTCCCATCTGGGGCATTCCCTGGCGCGGCCACGGTAGCAAGGCGTCCGCCCAGCGGATAAACGTATGCAGCAGTGTCCAAGCGCGCGTATGTCGCGGCTGCCGTCGTGCTGGCCGCCTCCTGGGGCTTCAGCCTCCTGGTCCTGGTCGATCCCGGTCTCCTCGGCTCGGACGGCCAGGCTGGGTCGCCGGCCCCCCCGGCTCGAGCAGCCGTCCACACCTCGAAGCCGCAGCGCCCTGAGCCCGTGTCGCGCTTTACGCTTCAGTCGGCCCCGACGCGTCTGCCGGTCCAGGTGGCCTTCGCGCATGCTCCGCGTGCCGGCATCCTCTTCGACGTGCACAGCGGGCAGGTCCTGTGGCAGCACGACGCGGGGCGACGACTGCCGATCGCCAGCCTGACGAAGATGATCACGGCGCTGATCATCGCCAGGCGCGACCGCCCGGACGAGCGGGTACTGATCACGCCGCAGGCACTCGCCTACAAGGGTTCGGGGATCGGCGTGCTGCCGAAGGGAAAGCAGATTCCGCTCCGGGACCTCTTCGACGGCCTGCTGTTGGTTTCGGGCAACGACGCCGCGATCGCCCTCGCCCAGCACGACTCCGGCAGCGTGCCGGCGTTCGTCAGGCGCATGAACGCTTGGAGGGACCGGCTCGGGCTTGGTTGCTCCCACTTCTCGAGCCCCAGCGGGATCCTCGACGAGGGGAACTACTCATGCCCCCGGGACCTGGCTGTGCTCGCCCGGGCGGACCTCGCCAACCAGCGCATCCGGCGAGTGGTCGGCGCTCGGCATGCGCGCTTCCCGTTCCCGGTCAAGGGCGGCTATCTCGACCTCTACAACAACAACCCGTTCATCCTCATGGGCATGAAGGGGATCACCGGATTGAAGACCGGCTACACCGACGCCGCCGGGCGCTGCTACGTGACCACCCGGCGCCGCGACGGGCACGAGCTCGGCGTCGTTCTGCTGAACACCCCCAACCCGCTGGATCAGGTGCCGGCGCTGCTGCGGGCCGGTGCGCGGGCGCTGAGGGGCTGACCCCGACGAGACGAGCGACGTGTGAGACCGAGCGACCTGGGCTAGCAGTTCTCTGAAGCAGAGGAGCGGTCGAGCGCCAGATCGAGCGGGGGATCGCCGGCGGCGAGGGGATCCGGATAACGGCAGAATGACTGCCGCTCGCCGTGGACTGGCGGCTCGAGCTGGTGCAGATTCCCGTCACGGACGTGGACCGCGCGAAGACCTTCTACACCGAGAAGTGGTGCGTGCAGCAGCTACCCGCTCGCGACTAGGGGCCGCACGTGGCCGCGTATGTCGTGCTGCTCGACGCGCCCAACCCGCTCGGCCACGTACCGGCGCTGCTTCTCGCAGGTACCAGGGCCGAATCGGGTGGTTGAGCTACGAACCCTGCGTCAGGGCGTGTAGGCGTCGGTGCGACAGGGCAGCCCGCCGCAGACGTCCGTCACGACTCCGTTCGGCGCCAGGAAGTCCGACTTCTGCGTTCTCGCGGCGACGGTGGCCCGCACGTCGCCGTGGGGATCGTGAGCGCCTGACGGCGGCGTGTTGGTCACCGGGGGTGGCGCCACGAGGCCAGGGCCGCTGTCCCAGATGACGTACGCCGAGCCTCTGAATGGGTAGCTTGGGATCGCCGGGATCCCGTAGAAGAGGTTCGCGTCCTGGGTGCGGCCCGGCTCGAGGGCGGGCGAATGGAAATTGGCGCCGATCGTTCGCGCCTCCACGGCCGCTGAGTACTGGCTCACCTGGAAGTCACCGTAGGCACCCTGCATCAACACCCTGTGGATCGGGGTGTCGGGCAGCGGATGTGCCGTCATGTGCTGAGCGTAGCCGTCCGCCTCGCCGCGATCCCACAGCTGCTGCATCAGGTCGAGGATCAGCGGATGGAGCGACGCGTCGGTGTATCCGCCGCCTGGCTGGCCGCCGAAGAGGAACATGGCATAGAGCGCGAAGTCGGTGCTTCGCGTGAGCAGCAAGCCGCCGTAATCCATGCCCGGAACCCCGAGGACGGCCCGGGTGAAGTCGGGTGCGACCGCGGTCGTCATGCCGCCCATGATGCCGCCCTGGCTATTCCCGTCGTAGAACAGGTGGGAGGTGTCGAACAGCGGCTCGTTGCTCCCGTTCTGGAAGGCGGCGTCGGAGGCGAACCCGTCGGAGGTCCTCATCAGGCGACCGAGGTAGAGGGTGTTGAGAACACCCTGCTGCAGTCGGTCGACGACCTGCGGGAACTTGTTCAGGTCCTGAAGCGCCGCGATGTCGTAGCTGACGTCGCCGCCCGCCAGCCCCCACCAGTCCGTCGCGCAGAACATCATGTCGTGCTCTGAGGCCATCGCTTCGACGTTTCCGGCGTGCACCTCGCTGGCCGATCCGAGCAGCCCGTGGCCATACAGCGACGGACGAGCCGGTGTGGTGGCGGCGTCGTCGGGGATGATGCAATCGAACGGCGCCGTCGCCGTGTTGCCCGGCTTTTGGGTCGGCGGCGCCTCGGGGTTGCTCGAGCTGTAGTGAAAGCCGCCCCCGTCCGACGTCGATGTGGGAGCGGGCGCGCAGCCGCTGTCGTTCAAATAGCAAGGCACCGTGAACGTGCCGGTGACCTCACTCATGATTCCGGGCACCGGGTTGTTGGTGACGTTGGTGACGCTGAAGCCTGGCGCATGACCCGCGGCGGCGCGGTCGGCAAGGTCGTTGTCGCCCAGCTGGCCGAACGCGGCGTTGCGGATGTGGAGCATCCGCGAGCTGAGGCTCCTCCGGCTCATCACCGTGAAGTCCCAGGCCTCGTACAGGTTGCCGCGCTTGATGCCGGCCTGGTCGAGCGACTTGAAGATGGACGCATAACGCTTCTCC
>VAYK01000195.1 GCA_005884985.1 Actinomycetota bacterium
AGCCCGGGTGGCGGCAACCCCCGGCAGCGTGGTCAGGACCTGGCCCGGACTCTCGGCCAACAGCGCCGCGATCTGCGCCTCGACGGCCCCGACGTCCGCCTTGAGCGCCTCGAGGCGCTTGACGTCGCGTCCCAAGCGCTCGGCGCGAAGCTCGGCGTCAAGCGGTGGCGGAAGGCAAGCGCGCCAGCGGCGAGCCCACCAGGAGGCGTTGGCCTTCGTCAGCCTGCCCGGGGCCCTGGCGATGAGCGAGCGGACGCTGGGCGCTCGCCCGCGAAGGTCGACGGCGCAGGCGAGCACCGCCCTTCCGGTCGGCGTCTCGAGCGCCAGCGCCCGCCCGTGCCCTGACGGCGCCGAGAGTCCCGGGCAGAGCGCGTTCAGCTGGTGGTGCAGGTGCTGGCGGGCCACCTTTCGCTGCGAGATCAGCCGGCGGCGGTGGCGTACCGCGTCCAGGAGAGCCTCGAGGATCCCTGGCCGGTGGGCTCGTCCACGGCCCTGGCGGGCCAGCGAGACGAGGGCTGCGCAGTCGCGGTCGTCGTCCTTGAAGCGTCGCGAGCCGAGCTGGGTGCGAGCCGCGGTGGTTTCCGAGGGGGCGAAGAGGCGAAGCGAGCCTGGAAAGCGACGCTCGAGCTCGGCCGCCCAGGCGAGGTGAAGCGAGCCGGTCGCCTCGACTGCGATCACGCTCTCGGTTGCTCCGCTTGCGTAGATCAGCTCGCAGAGCCGGTCGATCCCCTCCCGCTGGACGGGAAGGGAAACGGGTTCGCCGATCAAGCCTTGCTCGCCGGTTGCCAACAGCACGCGGTTGGAGACCTTCCCCGGATCGATCGCCACCACCAGCGTCTTTGCAGGAAGCTCTGCGCTCACCAGGTCCACGAACAACCTCCTTCTTGAAGGACAAAGAGAAAGACCCTCGCCGAAACCGGGAGGGCCTCCTCAACTCGGTTGCTCGTGAGCTATCAGTTGTCCGAGCCCGCTCGGTCCCAGATGTAGAGCTGAACCGCCTCGACAGCGAGTTCCATCAGTCGCGGCCCGGAGAGCCAGTCGAGCACGGTGTCGAGGGCATGCTCCTCGGTGAGGCCGCGGTCCACCGCCTCCTCGCCGCGGAACCCCGCCGCGAGCTTCAGAGCCTCGCGTCGGTGCTGTCCAAGCGACCCGAAGGCGGCCATCAGGAAGTCGCGGTTGGGAACGGGGTGCCCGACGTCCATCGAGGCATGCCACGCCGCGAGCATCGAGATGTCGTGCTCGTCGAGCTCCGCGATCGCCCGCGCGTAGTGGGACTCGAGCTCGTCGTCGGGAATCTCGTCGACCCAGGCGCGCACGGCCTCGCCCAGGAGCTGCCTGCGGGCCTCACGGCCGACCGAGTCGGCGATCGCGCGGATTGCGTCTGCGGGGTCGATGAAACACAGCGCCATGGCGCAGCAAGATAGACGCGGCGTCCGACGGAACTGCGCCGTGCGGCGACCTATGCTGGGAGCGATGTCCCTGTCTTTGATCGTCGGGCCTCCGAACTCCGGCCGCGCCGGCGAGATCCACACAAGCCTCGAGGCGGCGCTGGATCGCGATCCGGTGCTCGTCGTCCCCACGCTCGACGATGCCCACCGGTTCGAGCGGGACCTGTGCATCCAATCCCAGGCGCACGGTGCGGGGGATGCCGCCGTCGTCGGGGCATCGATACGGACCTTTCGCCCCTTCACTGATGAGATCGCCGCAGCGACCGGGGCCGGGCTCCGTCCCCTGCTGTCGGACGCGCAGCGCCTGGCCTTGGTCCGCTCCGCGGTTCGGCAGACCGAACTTCGGGCGCTCAGCGGCTCCGCGGCGCGACGGGGGTTCGCCCCCGCGCTCGAGCGCCTGATCGGCGAGCTGCAGGCGGCTCTCGTCGCCCCCGGCGAGCTGACGAACGCGGCGGCCGAGCTCGAGGACGGCGCCTACGAGTCCGAGCTCGCGCGCCTCTACGCCGCCTACGTGGAGAGGCGCGAGGCGGCGGGGCGCGACGATCCTCACTCCTCCGTTCGCAAGGTCGCGACGAGCCTGCGCGACGGAGCCGACAGGTGGGGCTCTCGCCCGGTGCTCCTCTACGGGTTCGACGACCTCACCGAAGAGCAGCTCGAGCTCGTCGCGGCCCTGGCGGGCGCCACCGACGTCACGGTGGCCGTCAACTACGAGGACCGCGAGGCGCTCGTTGCAAGGTCCGTGCTGCTGGCGCGGCTCCGGGAGGAGCTAGGGGGCGCTGTGCTGACGAAGCTCCCCTTCGACGAGGGTTACACGGAGAGCGCCACGCTACGACATCTCGACCGACACCTGTTCGAGGCCGGCGCCAGCCGCATCGAGCCCGACGAGGGGATCGCGCTGCTCGAATGCGGCGGCGAGCGAGGCGAGGCTGAGGCGGTGGGCGGCGAGGTAGCCCGACTGCTCGCCGCCGGCGTCCCGGCTGGCGACATCGCGGTGGTGCTGCGCCAACCCGAGCGCCGCGGGCCCCTGTTTGGCCGGGTCTTCGCGGGATTCGGGATCCCGGTCGCTGTCGAGGCGTCGGTGCCGCTCGCCCGCACCGCCGCAGGCCGCGGGCTGGTCGCACTGGCGCATGCCAGCCTCCCAGAGGGGAGCGGCGGGGAGCTGCTCGCCTTCATGCGCGCCCGTCCGGGCGAGCCACAGGGAATCGGCGACTGGGTCGAGCGCAGCCTGCTGCGCGGCCATGCGCGAACGGCGGACGAGCTGATCGCCGGCTGGGAGGCGCCCCCATGGATGCTCGCCGGCCTCCGCGAGGCCCGCCCGGGCAGCGAGTGGCTGCGCGTCCTGGCGGCGGTGGCGCACGAGCTCGCCGTGGAGGCGCATGCGGGGCGCGAGCCCGTCGACGACCGTTTGCCGGGGACCGGCCGTGAGGACCCCGTCCCCTTCGCGCCGCTGGAGCTCCGCGCCGCGGCGGCGGCGGCCGCCACGCTCACCGACCTCGCCGAGCTCGTTGCGATGCCGGGCTGCCCCGCGCCCTCTCCCGCGGAGGCCCTGGAGCTGCTCGAGGAGGTTCGCGTTCCGCTGTGGCGCGGGCCGACCGAGGGCCGGGTACGGGTGCTGAGCCGAGCGGCGAGCGCGCCTCGGCATCGGGGCGCTCGCGCGGCGAGACGCGGCGACCGAGGAGCGTTACCTGTTCCACGCCTGCGCGAGCCGCCCGACCGAGCGCCTGTGGCTTTGCTGGCGGAGCTCCGATGAGGAGGGCCGGCCAGCGGCCCGCTCGCCGTTCGTGGACGACGTCATCGACCTGCTCGCCCCCGGTCATGGTGAGGCGGAGGAGAAGCTGGTGCGGTCCAGGGGGCTCGACCGCGTCGTGTTCGAGCCCTCGGAGGCGCCCAGCGCCCGCGAGCTCCAGCGGTCCCTGGCAGCCCGTGGGCCGCGCCTCGCGGAGGACCTGCCCGGCCCGCTCGCCGATCGCGCCGTCCTCGCCGAGCTGGGGCGGCGCGACCCAATCGGCCCGGGGACGATCGAAAAGTGGATCGAGTGCCCCTACCGCTGGTTCGTCGACCACGAGCTCTCGCCGCAGCGGCTCGAGCCCGAGCCCGAGTATCTGACCGCCGGCTCGATCGTCCACGACGTGCTCGAGCACCTCTACCGCGACCCGCCCGGAGACGACGGAATCCCGCGCCCCGGCGACCTCGACCGCTGGCGCGAGCGCGCGGCGGCCCTGCTCGCCGCGGAGTGCGAGCGCCGCGGCTTGGTGCCCGGCCGGCCGCAGACCAGAATCCTGGCGGCTCGCATGCGGGCCCAGATCGACCGCCTCCTGGACCGCGAGGCCAGAAGCGAGACCGAGCTGCGGCCGGCGCTGCTCGAGGCGTCTTTCAGCGAGGCAGAGGACAGTCTTCAGCCCCCGCTCGACCTCGGCGAAGTCCGCATCCACGGCCAGATCGACCGCGTCGACGTGACGCCGGATTGGCGCTTCGGCGTCGTCTACGACTACAAGACCGGCTCCGGGGCATGGGCGGCGGCGAAGCTCGGAGACGAGGGGAAGCTGCAGCTCCAGCTCTACGCGCGCGCGCTCCGCGACCTGTGGGGGATCGAGCCGATCGGGGGCCTCTACTACCCGCTCGGCCGGCGAGACGATCCCCGTCCGCGCGGCTTCGTCGCCAGCGGGGTCGAGGCAACCGAGGTCCTCGACCTCGTCAGATCCGACCGCCTCGAGCACGAGAACGTCCAGTACACGCTCGACGCCGGCGTCTCGCGGGCCAGGGAGAAGGCCGCGGCAATGCGCGCCGGCGAGATCGATCGCGATCCGAACGGCGGCAGGTGCCCGAGGTGGTGCCGCTACCAGCCGATCTGCCGGCTCGAGCGCTCGATCGGCGTCGAGGAAGCGGCGGGCAACGGCGACGCAGGAAATGGAGAAGGATGAGCGCCACCGCTCACGACCTGGCGGCCACCCCCCCGCGCGAGCCCACCGCCGAGCAGCGAGCGGCGATCGCGGCGCGCTCCGGCGACGTGTTCACCGAGGCGGGGGCGGGCACCGGCAAGACCGGGGTCCTCGTCGAGCGCTACTGCGACGTGGTGACCGAGGATGGGATCGGTCCCGATGCAATCCTCGCCTTCACGTTCACCGAGCGAGCGGCGGGGGAGCTTCGCGAGCGGATCCGGCGCGAGCTCACCGCCAGGTCGCGCGCGGCAGCCGAGGCCCGGGAGCACGACCGGGCGCGAGAGATCGCGCGCGCCGCGCGCAAGGGCGAGCGGGCCTGGATCACCACCATGCACGGGTTCTGCAGGCGCCTGCTCGCGACGCATCCGGTGGCCGCCCGCATGGACCCGCGCTTCCGCGTGCTGGACGAGGCCGAGGCAGAAAGGCTCGGCGAGAGGGCGTTCGCCGCGGCGCTGGAGGAGATTGTCGCGGCCGGTGACGATGCCGTCGCCCGCTTCGCGGCGGG
>VAYK01000196.1 GCA_005884985.1 Actinomycetota bacterium
CCGTACATGCCGGGGTGGCAATAGGAGAGGCCGCCGCCGTTGGTGTTGACGGCCAGGCTGCCCTTGGGCGCGATCCGCCCGTCCTCGACGAAGGGGCCGCCCTCACCCTTCTTGCAGAAGCCGAGGTCCTCCAGGAACAGGATGGTGTTGATGGTGAAGGCATCGTAGAGCGCGAGCACATCGACGTCGGCGGGCCCGAGCTTCGCCATCTTGTAGGCGGCCTTGCCCGCTGCCAGCGCGCCCGTCACCGTCAGGTCCGGCATGTTGGAAATGCTCGAATGGGTGATCGACTGGCCGCAGCCCAGCACGTAAGCGGGCTTCTTCTTCAGCGAGCGGGCACGCTCGGCCGAGGTGACGATGACGGCGCCGCCGCCGTCGGTGACAAGGCAGCAGTCGCGCACCGTGAAGGGGTAGCTCACCATGCGCGAGGACAGCACGCCCTCGATGGTGAGCGGCTTCTTCTCCCAGGCGACCGGGTTGAGCAGCGCCCATTCGCGGGCGGCGACCGCCACGGCGGCCAGCTGCTCGCGCGTGGTGCCGTACTGGTGCATGTGGCGCGAGGCGGCCAGCGCGTAGGCGCTCGACGGCATAAACGGCTTGAACGGCGACTCGTAGGGGTTGACCTCGCGCACCGAGGCCTGCTTGCGGCCGACGCTGCGCTGCGTGCTGCCGTAGGCGATGACGGCGACGTTGCACAGGCCCTGCGCGATCGCGGCCATGGCATGGGCCACGTGGTATTCGAACGACGACCCGCCGACGATGGTCGAGCCGATGAACGGCGGATCGAGCCCCAGATACTCGGCCAGCGCCACCACCGACAACCGGCTCTGCGTCGTCGCCGAGAACAGGCCGTCCACGTCCTTGAGCTTCAGCCCGCAGTCGTCGAGCGCGCGCGTCACGCCCTGCGCCATCAGATCGATGACGGATAGTCCCTCCGCGACATTGCCGAGGTCCGATTCGGCGACGCCGACGATCGCCGCACTGCCGCGTTTCAACCCCTCCATCACACCGCCCCCTCAGGTACGAACAGCGGCAGCGGGTCCTCGTCGCCGGTCTTGGCTTGCACCCGCAGGCGCACGCGCTGGCCGATGCGCACCTTGTCGGGCGCGATGCCCTCCACGCGGCTCATCATGCGGAACCCCTCGTCGCAGTCGATCAGCGCCACGTTGTAAGGCGCGCCCTCTCCGGGGTGGACCACGGTGGTGGCGTAGACGGTGCCGAGCCCCTTGCTGACCCGCCATTCGAGCTTGCTGCTCCCGGTGAAGGGGCAGAGCACGCGGGGGAAGAGCACGGGCTTCCCCGCCTCGGGGCTGAACTGATAGGCGAGCTCGCCGCGCTCGAGATGCTCGAGGTACACCTTGTTCGGCGACTTAGCTGCTGCCGGCATGTAACGCTGCCCCCCTGCCCAAATGGCTGTGCCAGCTCATTTAGCCTCAGCCGCGAGCGGCGATCAACCACGGTTTGTTTCTCGACCGATCCGGCGGCTACAATGCCGGGACCCAAGTCGAGGACATGAAGATGGTCGAGGTTCCGCAGCGGCAGATACCCGGTGTCTACCACCGTCGCGTCGGCGACATCGTCGTCACCGCCCTCAGCGACGGCTTCCTCGACGGATCGCTCGATGTTCTGCGCAACATTGCGCAAGACGAGGCCCGGCAGATCCTGACCGACGCATTCCGACCTGCCCGCCGCACGGCCGTCAACGCCTTCCTGATCTATTCGGCCGGCCGCCTCGCCCTGATGGAGACCGGCTCGGGCAACTACCTCCTGCCCACGGCCGGCAAGCTGCTCGCCAACATCGAGGCGGCGGGCGTCGACCCCGCCGACATCGAAACCGTGCTGCTGACCCACATGCACCCAGACCACTCGGCAGGACTCGTGGACATGGGCTCAGGCAAGCGCAACTTCCCCAACGCTGAGCTCGTCGTGCACGAGAACGAGCCCAAGCACTGGTTCGACGATGCCAAGATGGCGGGCGCGACGGAGCGGGCCAAGAAGCTCTATTTCCAGGCAGCGCGCGAGCAGACCGAGCCCTACAGGGACCGCTGGCGGCTCTTCAGGCAGGGCGAGGTGTTTCCCGGCGTCACCGCCATCCCGCGCCCCGGTCACACGCCCGGCCACACCACCTTCATGGTCAGCTCCGGCAAGGAGCAGCTGCTCATCTGGGGAGACACGGTGCATGTGCCCGAGGTGCAGACCGCGCGCCCCGAGGTGTGCATGGAGTTCGACACCGATGCCGACGCCGCCGCCGCCTCGCGACGCAAGGTGTTCGACATGGTCGCCACCGACCGCCTGCTGGTCACCGGCATGCACCTGCACTTTCCGGGGTTCGCACACCTCGTGCGGCGCGGCACCGGCTACCAGCTGATCCCGGCGGCGTGGGAGCAGGTGGTGTAGCGCCGTGGCAAGTCCGTCGACGAGCAGCGCGCCCGCAAGGCCCAAGTAGCAGCGCCACGTGGGGAGCTCCCTGACGTACGCCGCCGATGAAGCCGGCGTGCATGGTTTTCATGGGCCTAGGCGCACGGCCGGGAATAACTTCGCCTGCCGCAGAGTCTTGCAGGTGTGGCCAGGTAGATGGAAGCAGGCCTTTGCTCAATAAGCGGCCGAACCAGGATTTCGAGCGGCATATGCTGCCGCACCTCGATGCTGCGTACAATCTTGCGCGCTGGCTGATGCGCAATGCCGAGGACGCGGAGGATGCGGTTCAGGACGCGTTCCTCAGGGCCTACCAGGCTTTTGCCAGCTATCAGGGCGGCAGCGCGTGTGCCTGACGCGATTGAAGCGGCGGGCACAGCCGGGCAAGGTGGTGATGCTGGACGAGGCGATGGGCGAGGTGGAGGAGACGAGTGCCGACATCGTGCCGGCGAGCCTCAATTCGCGGCCCGATACCGAGCTACTGGCCAAGATCGAGCGTGCGCGCGTGCAGGCCGCATTGAAAAGGTTGCCGCAGAATATGCGTGAGATCGTGGTCTTGAGAGAGTTCGAGGAACTGTCTTACCAGGAGATTTCCGAGGTCGTGGGCGTTCCCGTCGGAACGGTGATGTCGCGCCTGTCGCGAGCGCGCGCGCAACTGAAGGCGCTGCTCATCGACAATGAGGATGGAGTGCGCCGCAATGAAATGTGAAGAGACCCGCGAGCTGCTCGATGCGTTCCACGACGGTGAGCTGCAGCCGGCCACGCGTGCGGCGGTGGAGACGCATCTGCGCAGCTGTCCGTCGTGTTCCGCCGCCCTTGCCGCGCACGAGGCCGTGCGCGCGAAAGTGCGCGCGCTTGGCCGCACGCCTGCGCCCGAGCAGCTGGCCGCCAAGATCCGCAAATCCCTGACCGCGTCGGATGCCGAGGCCAGAAGCAAGGCGTCGAGCGCTCCCTCGTGGCGGGCGATGGCGGCGAGTCATTTGTTGGCCGTTGCGCTCGGCGGGGCCGCGGTATTCGGTCTGGTGCAAGGCCGCGATGCGCGCAGCTTCGCCATTCAGGAGACCGTCGATGCGCACGTGCGCTCGCTGATCGATGAGCGCACCCTGATGCAGGTCGCCTCCAGCGATTCCCACAACGTGCGGCCATGGTTCATGGGGAAGCTCGACTTTTCCCCGGCTGTTGCCGAGCTCGACAAGGAGGAGTTTCCGCTGCTCGGCGCGCGGGTCGACTATCTCGCCAACCGCTATGTGGCGGCGCTCGTCTACGGCCGGCGCAAGCACCGCATCAACCTGTTTGTGGCTCCCACGGACGGCGTCGTTGGCGCGGGCATCGCATCGACAGCTCGCAACGGCTACAACATTCTCGAATGGCAGGCGGGTGGCTTGAGCTATCGTGCGGTATCGGACATCGACGCGGCCGAGCTTGTCCAGTTCGCCGAGCTAGTGCGGGCGCGCAATAAGCCCAAGTGACGGCCAGCATGGGCCGACCCCTCTCGTCCATTGAATGGGTGAGCCAGCTGTAAAGCTTCGAGAGGCGGGAACGCCCCGCCCCTCGTTCAAGTCGGTTTCGTTCGGTCAAGCCTGCTATTGCGGGCAGCGGATCGTGGCCGCGAACCTAGATCCGCTGTCCTCTGTGGGCTGGGCCAGGCCAATGGTCAGATAGAGACCCCACAGCGTCAGGACGAGCATCTTGGCGATCACGATGCCACGCATTGAAGCGACTCCATCTACCGCATGGACGCCGCAAGCTTGGGCCAGTCCTCCATCTGCACACGCGCGAGCAGGCGGTATTTTCCCCCTTCCGGCTTGAAGATGGATGCCTCGCCTTCCTTGACGTCGAACCAGTCCTGGCCGAGAGCATCGACGATGTTCGGCTTGTGCGTGATGAGAATGTCGTTCTTGCCCTTGTCGGGGGCCTTGGCCAGCATGTCGCGCAGCGCTTTGGCCCGCCGGTTGTTCTCGTCCGGCATCACCACCAGGCCGCCTTCGGACAGAT
>VAYK01000197.1 GCA_005884985.1 Actinomycetota bacterium
GAAGCCGGGCCGCGACCTCGGGATTGACCTCGGGCCGCTCGCCGGTGAGCACGAGCAGCTCCTTGGCGTTTCGCCTCACCGCCTCGTCGAGCCGGCGTTCGACCTCGTCGGGCGCATAGAGGTGGGGCTGATGGGTGGCGAAGGCGCAGTACTTGCAGTAGCAGCGACAGGTGCGTGAGAGCGAGAGCGTGTAGTTGCGCGAGAAGGTGACGCGCCGCACGCCGTCAACCTAGCGCAGCGCCGCCGTCAACCTGGCGCGGCGTGAGCCTTCGGCCTACTTGCGCCGCGGGCGCGCTGCGGTCGAGACATCGGCGGTGACGTTCTCGACCACCTCCGCACCGCTCGTTGGCGGCTCCGGGCCAAGCGCATACTGCCCTCCGGCGATCACGAACCTGTAGAGGGCCGCAGCGGCTAGCGCGCCGACGATTGGACCGACGATGTACGGCCAGGTGCCGCCGAACTTGTTGCCGATCAAGGCGGGACCGAACCAGCGAGCGGGGTTGACCGCGGACCCCGTCAGCGGTCCGAAGATCATCACATCGAGCCCCAGCGTGAGCCCGATCGCCAGCGGAGCCCATTCGTGGCGGGCCCGGGGATTGAAGGCGACCGCGCAGACGGCGAGCACCAGGAGGAAGGTCCCGAGCCCCTCGACGACGGCCCCCGCGAAGTGGCCGGCGAGCAGCGGGCTGATCGTGGCGGCTCCGTAGTGGCCGGCGCGACCCTCGTCGAGCAGCAGCCCCTTGACGAGCAAGGCGCCGAGGACGCCGCCGGAGAGCTGGGCGAGGATGTAGACCAGGGCGTCCACCGGGTCGATCCGTCGCAGGACGGCGGCGGCGAGCGTCACGACGGGGTTGAAGTGACCGCCGCTGACCGCGCCCAGCGTGATGATCACGGCGAACAGCACGATCCCGTGCACGAGACCGACGACGGCGAAGTCCGAGCCGGTCTGCGCGGTGGCGCTCGTGGCGACGAACAGGGTGACCACGGTGCAGATCGCGAACACCAAGAACAGCGTTCCGACCAGCTCGGCGATGTAGGCGGCGAGTCCTCGATCCTGCACTAGGCGAACCTCCTCAAAGCGCTTGGTTGAGCCGCTCGCGCCATCCAGGACATCGAGGGCGGCGGGGGAGTCTATCCCCCTTCGCGGTCGGCCTGCGCCTGCAGGCGCTTGGCGTCCTCGATCACCTCGAGCGCCTCCTCGCGAGAGCGCCAGCCCTCGACCTCCACCTGCTTGTCCTCGAGCTGCTTGTAGATCGAGAAGAAGTGGGTGATCTCGCGCTGGAGCTGCTTCGGGATGTCCTCGAGCGTCTCACAGGGCGATCGGCTTCACCCGGATCACGCAGCCCGGGAAGGTCGGCTCCGAGACGCAGACCAGGGCGTCGAGCGGGTCGCCGTCGCGGCCCAGGTGGCCGCTCAGATAGCCGTAGTCGGTTGGGTAGACCGTCGAGGAGGAGAGGAAGCGGTCCAGGGTCAGCGCCCCCAGCTCCTCGTCGTACTCGTACTTGTTGCGACTCCCCTTGGGGATCTCCACGTAGGCGAGGAGCTGGTCGCCGGCGGCGCTGGCCATCAGCGCCAAGGCTATCCTGCCGCCATACATGTGGAGGGTCGTCGCGCTGCTGGCGGCCGTCCTCGCCTCGGGCCTCGCGGCCTGTGGCGGGGGTGGTGCTGAACCGGGCGCGCTGAGAGGCGCGACCCTCATCCTCGACTTCCAGCCTAACGCCGTGCACGCGGGGATCTACGCGGCGCTGCGCGACGGTTTCTACCGCGACGCCGGCGTCGATCTGGAAGTCCGCGAACCGTCGGCATCCACCGACGCCCCGAAGCTGCTCGAGGCCGGCCGCGCGCAGTTCGCAATCCTCGACATCCACGACCTGGCGATCGCGCGGGAGCGGGGCTTGGACGTGGTGGGCGTCGTCCCAATCGTGCAACGGCCGCTGGCGGCGGTGATCGCCGCGGATCGCAACGAGGTGCGCCGCCCCCGGGACCTCGAGGGCAAGACCGTCGGGGTCACCGGGCTGCCGTCTGACGACGCGGTGCTCGACTCGGTGCTGGAGGCCGATGGTGCCGACCCCTCTTCGGTCCATCGCGTGACAATCGGCTTCCAGGCGATCTCGGCCCTGGCCTCCGGCAAGGTCGACGCCGCGACGGCGTTCTGGAACGCGGAAGGCGTGACGCTGAGCCGGATGGGGGTTCCGATTCGCGAGTTTCGGGTCGACGACTACGGCGCGCCGCGCTACCCGGAGCTGGTCCTGTGCACGAGCTCCGATGTGATTCACGCCGATTCCGGGCTCGTGCGATCGGTGGTCAGGGCGACTCAACGAGGCTACGGGCTCGCCGTCGAACGCCCCGCGCAAGCACTCGACGACCTTCTGGCTGAGGCGCCTGAACTGGATCACGGCGAGCAGAAGGCTCAACTCAGCGCGCTGCTTCGAGCCCACGCGCTCGGCACCCGGCCCCCCGACGCCACCACCGTCCACCGGTGGCTCAAGTGGGACATCACGCACGGGATCCTCGCGGGCGGCAAGCGCCCCCCCGGGTGGCTGCGAGGCGCGTTCGAGTTCCAGTTTGGCCGCTAGCAACTAGCCCAATAGGCCGTCAGCAAGCTCGGGCAGCTCCCGCGCCAGCCGCGAGCGGGGCACCACCACATCCACGCCAGCCGCCTCGGCGCGCCGGCGCGTCTCGGGGTCCGTATGCCGGTAGAAGCCGAGCACGGGCGCGCCGCGGTTCACCACGGAAGCGGGGTCGACCTCGCCCACGTCGGCAACGATCAGGTCGGCTTCAACCATCTGCTCCTCGCCGAGATTGGAACCGAGCGTGACCTCGTGGCCCGCTCCGGCGAGCGTTGCCTCGACCCGGCTGGCGAGCATCAGGTCGGGGACCAGCGCAACTACGCGCGCCACCGAATCACAGGCTTCGGCTGCGACGAAACTCACGACGCACCGACTCCGGCCGGCCCCACATCTGGACGACCTCGGCGCGGCCCTCGCGCATGCCGCGCAGGAACATCTCGCCCTCGATTCCCTCACGGTCGAGCAGGGCGAGCGTTCCCTTCACGGTCTCGGCCGCCGCCGCGTGGCCGAAGCGGTGGGCGACCAGCAACCGCCAGTGCCAGTCGGCCTTCGAGTAGGGCTGCGCGTTGACCTGAGTCAGCAGCACCGCGGCGTCGATGTAGCGCTCCTCGTCGAAGATGCGCAGGTCGATATCCAGATCGGTCCAGTCGTCCGGGAGCGAATCGACGATCTCCTGGAAGGCTTCGGCAAGCCCCATCGACGACAGCGTAGCGGCGGTAACGACACTCAAGGAAACCGGCCGCCGCGCCGATCTGCTTACAGGGAGGATTTTGCTTACAAGCGCGACTCTCATGCGGTCCAGGCGGGCCCGGCCGACAGCCCCACCGGCTGGCCCGCTTCGCCGCGGCCTGTTGCGTGGCGCCGCGGTGGGGCTGGGCATCCTCTGGGCCTGCGTCGTCGCGCTGGCGGCGGCCGGCGTCCAGGGCACTCCCCTCCTCGTCCTCAGCGGCGTCGGCCTGTTGGTGACGGCGGCGCTTTTGCCCCTTGCCCACCGGCACCAGGCGAAGCTCCTGGGCCTGGCGGCAACCGACGCGCTCACCGGGCTCGCCAACCATCGCGGCTTCCAGGAGATCCTGGCCGCCGAGCTGGAGCAAGCCCGCCGCGCTGAGCACTCCGTCGCCCTGGTGATGCTGGACCTCGACAACTTCAAGGCGGTGAACGACACGCACGGGCACCCGTACGGAGACGAGGTGCTGACGGCGGTGGGTAAGAAGCTGCGGGGCGTCGTCCGGACCACTGACACGGCCGCGCGGGTCGGGGGCGAGGAGTTCGCGCTGATCCTCCCGAGCACCGACGGCGAGCTCGCGTACCGGATCGCGGAGCGGGCCCGAAAGACGATCGAGGACGTCTGGGTGAACGACATCGAGCTCTCCTGCTCGGCGGGGATCGCCACCTACCCCGCCGACGCGGAGGACGCGTCCAGCCTCTGCCAGCTCGCAGACGGCGCCCTTTATTGGGCGAAGCGACGGGGCAAGCAGCGCACTCGCCGCTTCGATCCCGAGCACGTGGCGCTCGCCTGGACCGACCGGCATGCGGCCGAGATCGCCGCCCTGCTGGCGGAGCCGGAGGCGATCAAGTCGGTCTTCCAGCCCGTCGTCGACCTGGCCAGCGGACACCTGGTCGGATACGAGGCGCTGGCGCGCTTCTCGCCCTCGTCGGGACGCTCGCCGGAGGCGTGGTTCGCGCAGGCTCACGGCTGCGGCCTGGGACCGGAGCTCGACGCGGCGGCGATCCGCGCCGCGCTGGAGCCGGTGGGTCGGCCGATCGAGACCCACCTTGCTCTCAACATCAGCCCGTCGGCCCTCTCCTCGGAGGCGGTGGCCGAGGCGCTGCCATCCAATTTGGAGGGCCTCGTGATCGAGATCACCGAGCACGAGTTCGTGCCTGACGACGAGACCCTGGCGGGCGCTCTCAGGGAGCTGCGAAACCGCGGCGCACGGATCGCGATCGACGACGCCGGCGCCGGCTACTCGGGGCTGAAGCAGATGATGCGGGTGAGCCCCGACATCGTCAAGCTCGACCGCGACCTGATCAAGCGCATCCATGCCGATCCGGCCAGGATGGCGTTGGTGGAGTCCTTCGTCCGCTTCGCGAGACGCATCGGCGCCACGGTGTGCGCCGAGGGCATCGAGAGCCTGGACGACCTGGCCGTCGTCAGCGACCTCGACGTCCAGTGGGGACAGGGCTTCGTCCTCGGCCGGCCCGCGGCGCCCTGGTCGCTCGTCTCGCCGGTGGCCGCGGGCGTCTGCCGGGCGGCGCTGGCGGAGGCCTTGCGTTCCGGCTCGGCCGGCGGCGGAAGGATCACCGCCGGCGACCGGAGGCTCGAGCACCTCAGCGCCCGGCTGGCCGGCGCCCGCTCCCGGACGGACCTCGAGGGCGCACTCGCTCTGATCGCCGCGGAGCTCAACGCCGAGATGGTTTGCCTCTCGCACTGGCACCCCGAGCAGGGGGTGATCGAGACGCTGGCGGAGAGCGGCGGGACGGGCGAGGAGCGCTTCCCGCTGGGTGACTACCCGCTCACCGCCCGCGTGCTGCGCGACCAGGAGGCGGTCCAGGTCCTGGTGGGCGATCCGGAAGCCGACCGGCGCGAGGTCGAGCTGCTGCTCACCCTTGGCCACCGCTCCCTGCTGATCGTGCCGGTCGTGAGTCGAGGCGAGAGCCTGGGCATCGTGGAGGCCTACAGCGACGCAGAGCGACCCTGGACGCGCACCGAGATCAACCGCGCGCGGATCATCTCCAACCAGTTCGGCTCCGTGATCCTGGCTCTGTTCCGCTCGCGGGCGGCGCTGGCCGACTAAGAGGCTGCCTCAAAACCCCGTGCGCACGTCTGGCGGCGGATCTGCGCGGATGCTGCGTCCTCGGTCGGCGCAATAGCGCACGGCTATTGCACGTTCCGCACGCAGTGCGGAACGTTGCTGCGTCCTTGCCCCGCTTGATCCGGCGCTCGCCAAGCACGACCTGGCTGAGCACGAGCGCGTCCGTGGGTGCGACGCCCACCGCGATGACGATCAGCGCCGGCGTCAGGGTCAGCGCGCGCCGCGCGAAGATCGGGATGCGGCGCCTGATGAACCCCTGCATGACGACCTGGCCGGCCATCGTGCCGACCGAGGACGAGGCGAACACGGAGGCGAGCAGGGCGACCCCGAAGATCGTCGCCGCGTGATTGGACACCGTCTGCTGGAGCCCGTGGAACGCACCCTGGATGCTGTCGATTCCGGCCAATCCGCCCTGGTGGAAGAGGGCCGCCGCCATGATCATCATCGAGAGGTTGACCACGCCCGCGATCGCCATCGCGATCACCACATCGACCTTCTCGAAGCCGAGGATGCGCCGCCGCTCGTCGGCGTTCCGCCCCACGATCCGCCGCTGGGTCAGCGCGGAGTGCAGGTAGACGACGTGCGGCATCACGGTCGCGCCGATGATCCCCGTGGCCAGCAGCACGCTCTCGGTGCCGCCGAAGCCCGGCACGAACAGATGGCTGGCCACGTCGCCCGCGTCGGGGCTGGCGTAGAGGATCTCGAGCGCAAACGATACGAGCACGACTCCGGCCAGCACGGCGATCCCGGCCTCGAGCCGCCGGAACCCCAACTGCTGCAGACCGAGGATCGCGAAGGCGCCGGCGCCCGCGAACAGCCCGGCGGCGAACTGCGGTATGCCGAACAGCAGGTACAGCCCGAGCGCGGCGCCGACCACCTCGGCGATGTCGGTCGACATGGCGACGATCTCGGGCGGCAGAGCTCGGGGAGGTTCTTGCCGGTTGCGATCCCGAGCTTGGCCGACTGGGTCTGGATCAACATCGCGATCAGGTTCGCGGCCACCACCACCCACAGCAGCAGATAGCCGAACTTGGCCCCGCCGGCGATGTTGGTGGCGAAGTTGCCGGGATCGATGTAGGCGACGGCGGCGATGAACGCCGGGCCGAGGAAGGGCCAGATCCGCGCCGGGCCACGGGCGCGGCCCTCGAGCGAGCGCCGGGCGGCATGCGCTACCGCCGCCTCGCCGGGAAGGACGTCCTCGACGGTGGCCTCGCCCGCCTCCATCCGCGCCGTGGCCGCGCTCACCGGCGCCTCGAGGGTCGAGTCGAGCGCGCGCTTCACCTTCCCTCCTCCTCGACCTCAACCCGCATCTTGTCGGCCAGCTCGCCGCCCAGGGCGTGCTCGCGGTCATCGACCTCGACCAACAGGGGGCCCCCGAAGGGCTGTTTGCCCGTGACTCGCAGCCGGGCGCCGGGGCGAATGCCGCGCTCGGCGAGATAGCGGAGCATCTCGGGGTCCGAGTCGGAGACCCGGGCGAAGGTCGCGGACTGCCCGTGCTCGAGCTTGGCGAGGGCGGTCGTCCGGTCGGCGGCCAGGTCGAGCTCCGGGGTGGGGATCGGGTCGCCGTGGGGGTCGAGCGTCGGGTTGCCCAGGTTCTCGGCGATCCGCCGCTCGAGCTCCTCTGAGATGTAGTGCTCGAGCACCTCGGCCTCGTCGTGAACACGGTCCCAGGGCATCTGCAGCGCCTGGGCGAGGAAGGCCTCCAGGAGCCGGTGGTGACGAATCACCTCGAGCGCCACCCTTTCGCCGGCGGCAGTCAGGCTGACGCCGTGGTAGGGCTGGTAGCGCACCAGCCCGAGCTCGTCGAGGCGCTTGACCATCGCGGTCACCGAGGACGGCGCCACCGCGAGCCGGTCGGCGAGCGCCGAGGTCGAGACCGGACCGGCCTGCTGTCGCTGCAGCGCGTAGATCGCCTTCGCGTAGTCCTCGACGGCATCGGAGGCGGGGGCGCTGCGGCGCTGATCGAGGTGAGCCCTGCTCGAGGTCCGTGTGTGCGACATGATGAAATCTGGATTTAGCCTAGCCTAAATGCACGGGGCACGTGCCGACACCTCCCTACAATCCGTCCCGTGAACCCCGAGGTGGTCGAGCTCGACGGGCAGTACCGCGCCCTGCGAGAGGGCGGCGGCCTCGTCGATCGCTCCGAGCGCGGCAAGCTGGTGGTCAGCGGCCCGGACGCGGTCGACTTCCTCCAGGGCCAGCTCACCAACGACGTCGAGGCGCTCGCCCCGGGGGACGGCTGCTATGCGGCGCTGCTCGACCGCAAGGGTCACATGCAGGCGGACATGCGGGTGCTCCGCCTCGCCGAGCAGGAGGTATGGCTTGACACCGAGCCGGGGGCCGCGGATGCGGTCGTGCGTCACCTCTCGACCTACAAGGTTGGTCGCCAGGTCGAGATCGCCGAGCCCGGCTCCGAGCTGGCGATCCTGTCGCTGGTCGGCCCCGCGGCGGGCGATGTGACCGGGACCGGGCCGCTGGCCCCCGAGCACGCCCACCGCGAGCTCGAGGTGGGCAGCGTCAGCTGCCGCGCCGTCGCCACGGACCTCGGCATCGACCTCATCTGCCCGGCCAGCGAAGCCCCGGACGTCGCCGAGGCGCTGGTCGAAGCGGGCGCGGCCGAGGTCAGCGAGCCGGCGGCCGAAATCCTGCGCGTCGAGTCCGGACGCCCGCGCTTCGGCCGCGAGATGAGCGCCGCCACGATCCCGCAGGAGGCCGGGATCGACGGACGCGCCGTGAGCTTCACCAAGGGCTGCTACATCGGCCAGGAGACGGTCGCCCGCCTGCATTACAAGGGCAAGCCCAACCGCCACCTGCGCGGCCTGCGGCTCGAGGCGCCGGTCACAGAGGACGACCCGATCGCGCTCGATGACCGCGAGGTCGGGCGGATCGGGACGGCCGTCATCTCTCCCGCGCACGGGCCGATCGCGCTGGCCGTGATCCGCCGCGAGGCCGAGCCCGGGGCGCTGGTCGAAGTTGGCGAGCGCGGCGTGGGCGCCCGGGTGGTGGAGCTTCCATTCTGAGCACCCACCGACGCCTCGGAGCGCGTCGTTAGGCTAGGGTTGCGCCAATGAGCACCAGGGGTGCTGGGACAGGGCCGCGGCGTGCGCGGCAAGCGTCCTGCGCAGCGCTCGCCATCTTGGCCGCGCCGTTGCTTGGGGCGTGCGGCTCGAGCGACTTCGCCAACCAGCCTCGACCGGCGCCGCCAATCGAGGTGACCGCGCAGGTCGGAGGGGACCACGTCGTCGTCTCGCCCGACCACTTCGGCGCCGGCCTGGTCACGTTCACGATCGCCAACCTCTCGGAGTCACCGGTCCGGTTCACGCTCAGCGGGCCGAAGCACGCCGCGACCCCGCCGATTCAGCCCGGCGTTCCGGCAAACATGAAGCTCGATCTTCCCCAGGGCAGCTATCAGGCGAGCGCCGGACAGGGAGCCCAGTCCGTCCCCGTCAAGGTCGGGCCGGAGCGCACGAGCTCGAGGAACAAGCTTCAGCTGCCCTAGTTAGGCCTCGTCGGCCTCGGCGATCAGCGACTCGATTCGCTCCAGCTTCGCGCGCACCGCCTCGACCATCGCATCGAGGTTGGCGCGCGCCTTGTCCGAGCTGGTCTTGATCCCGGTAAGTGACGAGCGGATCGCCTGGGCCTGCTTCAGGGTCGAGACCGCCTCCGCGGCGGCGTCGCGGACGGCGGCGGCGTCGACCTGCAGGTCGCCCTCGCGGGCCAGCTTTAGCCGCGCCGCGGCCAGGCGGTAGGCGGTTTCGAGCGGCAAGCCCTCGGGCTCGTCCCGGTCCACCGCGACGATCAACTTGTTGCCCTCGTACTCGTGCAACTGCTGGCGACCGGCGGGCACTCGCTCCTCGCCGGCCACAACGAGCACCGCGTAGCCGGCGGCACGCGCCACCATGCCCTCGTTGAGCTCGGCCCAAGCCTCGTTCTTGGACAGCTTCGTGTCCTTGGCCTCGAACACGATTCGGCCAGCCGACGGCCCCTCGGCCGCCTCGAGCTCGACCAAGGTGTCTCCCTTCCTGCCCCCGCCCTCGGCCTGCTCGCCGCCGGTGTGCGTCGCGAAATCCCCGCGCGATGAGGCAATTCCCTCGATCGCAGCGTGGACCCGTGCCTCGAAGCCGAGGCCCTTGCGGGTGCCGGCCGCCTCGGCCTCGGCCACGAGCCGGTCGGCCTCGTCGTCCTTACTCAGCTCGACCACCTCGCGGGTCAGGGCTTCGAGCCGGCTGCGAAGCGCCTCCTCGCCGGCTTGCTGGCGGGCGCCGAGGTCGCGGAAGGCCCGCACGATCGCCCCCTTGAAGTCCGTGAGCGGATTGGCTCCGTCCTCCGCCGAGAATTGCTTCAGCAGGGCCGTGCGCTGCTCATCGAGCGCACCGCGCACGAGCTCCGCGATCTCTTTTTGGACTGATCCGTCGCGACCGCCGTCGAAGTTGTGGGAGATCCGCTCGGCGAGCTTCTCGTCGCCGGCCTCGAGCGACCTCGTGAGGCGCTCCCGCAGCTCGCCGGCATGGCGCTCGAACTCGGCCCGCACGTAGTCCACCTCGGCGGCCGCGTCCTCGCGGTCCAGCACCCGGGCACCGATCTCGATCGCGTCCACCACCGTGCGGGTGGCTTCCTGGCCCCCCTCCACGCGCTCGCGGACGACCCGCGCGGCGCGCTTGTCGGTGACCGTGAGACGCTCGATCACCAGCCGGTCGTCCAGGGCGCGGACCACGCCGTCGCCCTGCGCGGGTGGCCTGTCAAGGGGTAGCTGTGGCTTCTCCGAGGCTTCCATGAGGACTCACGAAAGTAGTCGGGGCATCGGACGGGAACCTGACGGTAGGATGCGGCCGCCTTCCGACCGTTTCCCACCCGAACAGGAGAACCGTGGCCGTAGACGTATCCGAGGTCTCGAAGCTCGACGTCGAGCCGGGCGAGCTGCCGAGTGCGATGGCCGCCTGGGTGATCCGCGCCGAGCGCGAAGGCGAGCCGAAGGATGCTTTCCAGCTCGAGGAGATCGAGGTGCCGCAGCCGGGCCCCTTCGAGGTGATCGTCAGGGTGATGGCCGCGGGCGTCAACTTCAACAACGTCTGGGCGGCGCTCGGCAAGCCCGTGTCGGTGTTCGGCTACGGCGACCATCCCCAGTGGGGGCACCACATCGGCGGCTCCGACGCCTCCGGCCTCGTCTGGAAGGTCGGCGAGGGCGTCACCAAGTGGAAGCCCGGCGACGAGGTCGTGATCCACTGCAACCAGGCCTCCTACGAGGACGTCGAGGTGCACGGCCTCGACCCGCTCGCCGCTCCGAGCCAGATGATCTGGGGGTACGAGACCACCTGGGGGTCGTTCGCCCAGTTCTCCAAGGTCCAGGCGCAGCAGCTGCTGCCGAAGCCGCAAAACCTGTCCTGGGTCGAGTCCTCGGCCTACGGGCTCACGTACTTCACGGCCTACCGGATGCTGATCGACCGCTGCAAGATCCAGGCGGGCCACAACGTGCTGATCTGGGGCGCCGCCGGCGGCCTGGGCGTGTTCGCCACCCAGCTCTGCAAGGCGGCGGGGGCCAACGCGGTGGGCGTCGTCTCCTCCGACGAAAAGGGGGAGTTGGTCAAGAAGCTTGGTGCCGTCGACTACATCAACCGCACAGAGTTCGCCGGGATGATGCGACAGGGGGGCGAGTCGGCGGAGGAGGAGAAGGAGCGCTTCAAGGTCTCGCGGGGCTTCGCCAAGCGGGTGAAGGAGATCCTCGGCGACGCCCCCGACGTCGTCTTCGAGCACGTCGGACAGGCGACCTTCCCCACGTCGGTCCTGGTCGTGAAGCCGTTCGGCAAGGTGGTCATCTGCGGGGCCACCTCCGGCTACAACCTCGACTTCGACGTCCGCTACCTGTGGATGCGCCAAAAGGAGATCCTCGGCTCGCACTTCGCCAACGCGTATGAGTGCATGCGCGCCAACAAGCTGATGGCGGAGGGCAAGATCCGGCCGGTGCTGTGGCAGGCGATGGGCTTCGAGGGACGAGGGAAAGCACACCGAGGGTCCGGGCGCGATCCGGGCCGAGGTCGGGACCTGAGCCTGACGGCGCTGATTCAGGTGGCCGACCTCAACTACATCGACTGGCACATCCACCCCCTCCGGGCCGAGCGGTGGCTGGAGATCTGGAGGCCCGCCCTCGACCGCGCCCTCGCCTTCGGCGCCAAGTCGTCCTACCTGACTCGGGACGTCGACGACCCCCTCCACTTCCGCCAGGTGACGGTCTGGGACGATCACGCCGACTTCGAGCGCTACTGGTACTCGGACGAGATCTCCGCCCTTCGCGAAGCCGCCCTCAACTACTTCAACAAGCCCCTGCTGCCGAGCTGGCACACGATGGCCGTCGACGCCTCGCCTATTTCGCCTCCTCAGCCCGTTTGACCCTATCCGCAGGCTCGGGCGCGGACTGGTCCGGATCAGCCTCCCCTTGACCGATTCCGAGCCGTGCGCGGATCCCGCGACGCCCTGAGCCAAGCCTGCGGGCCTCGGCCTCGAGCTCGCTGGACCGCGATTGCGCTTCGCGCAGTCGCCGGTCGGCCTCCTGCGCCGCCTCCTCTGCTCGACGCGCGTGTACCTCGCTCGCGCGCACGCGCGTCTCCGCCTCGCTGATCTGTCGCAACTGCTCACCCTCATCCGCTTGAAGGCGCGCGACGTGCTCCGCCCGGCCCGCCCGCTCCTCGGCGGCCTTTGCACGCGACTGCAGCGCCTCGAAGCGGCGCTGTGACTCCTGCTCCATTTTGTGCCGGGTCTCGCGCTCGCGCTCCAGTTCCCTCTTCATGGCATCGGCCGCCGCGGTCAGCTGCTCAATCCGCTGCATGGCCTCGGCATGCAGCACCTTGTCCTGCTCTCGATGGGTGCGCTCCGCGCTCAGCTGACGCTCGGCTTCCCGGGCGCGCCTGAGCATCTCTTCCTCGCGATGGGTCACCTGCTCGAGCTTTCCGCGAAGCTCCTCGGCTCGTTTGCCGAACTGCGCCTGCGCCTCGGCAAAACGCTGCTCGAAGCCCTGCTCGACGCTCTCTATTCGTTCTGTGTCGCTCTCGGCTCGTCGCCTGGCCTCCTCGCTCACGCGCTTCTCCTCCCGGCGAGAGAGCTTTTGCGTCAGCTCGCTCACCTGCTGGTGGGCGGCGGCAAGCTCACGCCGCCCTGCTTCCGCGCGGATACGTGTCTCGGCCTCGCGCTCAGCCAGCCCCTCCAGCTCGGCACGGAGTTTTTGCGTGCGTTCCTCGAGCTGCGCCTCTGCCACCTTCAGGCGTTCCGCCTCCGCGGTGTGCGCGAGCTCCAGGTCCCGGCGAGCCTTGTCTTCAGAGTGCTCCCGCGCGCGTTCAGCCGCCTCCGCTCGGGTCCGTGCCTCGGCCTCCCGGCGAGCCAGCGCCTCCAGCTCCGAGCGATACTTCTCGGTGCGCGCGCCGAGGTCGTCCTCGACGGCCTTCAGGCGCTCCGCGCCCTCGGCCCGAGCAAGCTCCAGGTCGCGGCGGGCCCTGTCTTCAGACTCCTGCCGCCCACGTTCAGCCGCCTCCGCTCGGGTCCGTGCCCTGGCCTCGCGGTAAGCCAGCCCCTCCAGCTCGGCGCGGAGCCGACCAGTGATGGAGGGATCCGCCGGCGCGACCACCTCCTCTCCCTCGCCCCCCGTGCTCGCCTCGCCCTCGACAACGCCCCGGCGCCGAAGGCGACTCATCTCCCTCTCCTGCCGTCGGGCCTCCTTCGCGCGGCGCCACTGCTCTCGCTGCTCCTTTCTCTTTTCCGCCCGGGCACTCCGCTTCTCGGCCCTCACCCGCTTTCTCTCGGCACGCGCCCGGAGGCGCGCCTCGGCCGCGTCTTCGGTGGCAGCCTCCTGACCCGCAGGCTCGGCCGTGGCGCTCGACCAAGCCACTTTGTCTCCAGCCTCAGGATCTTCAGCCTCGGGAGTGCGCGCCCGCGGCTCGTCGGGCTCGGCCGGCTTGATCTTGGATGCAGCCTGCTCGTCGGGCATCACGTAACACCGGTGAGCCGAGCCTCGCGCCTTACGGGGCTCGCCCAGCGAGATCGAAGAGCATACCGTCGCACGGGCCGCGCTTCGCCGTACCCGTCTCAGGCAGACCTCCAGGGGCCGCCCGCGCTCAGGCCGCGATGGCCACGGCGCTCTGGTCAGCGAAGCGCTCGCCGACCTCGCGGAGGACGCCGACCATCGCTTCGGTGGCGGCGGACCGCGCGCCCTCTGGCCGGGTCGCGGCCCAGACCCTCCGCTTGGGCGCATCGGGCTTGGTCGGGCGGACCACCAGGTCCGAGCGCAGGGTCGGCAGCGCCAGGTCGGGCAGCAACGTGAAGCC
>VAYK01000042.1 GCA_005884985.1 Actinomycetota bacterium
GGGCGACGATGGCCTCGACGGGGTCGAGGGGCGCGTCGCCGAGCTCCTCGACCGCGCCGAGCTCACGCAGGCGCTGGAGGAGATCTGGACCCGGGTGAGGCGGCTCAACCGCTACGTCGAGGAGACTCGCCCCTGGGACCTCGCCAAGCAAGAGGCAGCGGAATCCCCGCTTGATGCTGGCGCTCGTCTGGACCAGGTCCTGTACAGCCTGTGCGAGGGCGTGCGCGTGCTGGCGCTGCTTCTGGGTGCCTACATGCCGGAGACCTCGGACCGGTTGCTGAACGCGCTCGGCGAGCCGACCCGCCGGCTGGCGCCGTTCGGCTCGCGCGGTGGCGGCCAGGCGATCGAGCAGCCCAGATCGCCGCCTTCTCCCGCGGCGACCTCTGACATCTGCTGCGCCCCAGCCGAACCGCCCTCCTAGACTGGCGGCCGTGATCGACACGCACGCGCATCTGTCCGTCTGCGAGGCCGCGGACGGGGATCTGGTGGGCGCTGCGCGCCAGGTGGGGGTGCGGCGCATCCTCAGCGTGGGCATGGACGAGGAGTCGAATCGGGAGGCGATCGCCGTGGCCGAGCAGCACGAGGAGGTGTTCGCGTCGGTGGGGCGGCACCCGAACGGCGCCACCGGCTTCGATGGGCGGGCGGCGGAAGACATCGCCGAGCTTGCGCACCACGAGCGGGTGGTCGCGATCGGCGAGACCGGCCTCGACTACTACCGCGACCGCGCTCCACGCGACGAGCAGCGAACCGCGTTCGAGTCGCAGCTCGCCATCGCTCGGCGCGCCGGTCTGCCGGTGGTGATTCACCTGCGCGATCCCGCCGGGGGCGACGAGGCCCTGTCCGACACCTTCGCCACCCTGGCCGCCGAGGCCGAGGGCGTGACCGTGATCCTCCACTGCTGCTCGGTGCCACCGGGGCGGGTCGGCGTGGCAGCCGAGCGCGGCTGGTATTGCTCGTTCGCCGGCAACCTCACCTATCCCAAGGCCGACGCCCTGCGCGAGACGGCGCGCCTCGTCCCCGACGACCTGCTCCTGGTCGAGACCGACTCGCCGTTCCTGGCGCCGCAGTCGGTGCGTGGCAAGCCCAATCAGCCCGCCAACGTGGTCGAGGTCGCGGAAGCGCTGGCCGCCGAGCGCGGCCTTCCGTACCACGAGCTCGAGCGGATCGTGGAGGCGAACGCGGCTCGGGCGTTCCAATGGTGAGCACGGTAGGCAAGAGACCCGGCCGCCCCCGGAGTCGCAGACGAGGAGGCGGCCGGTGGTGAGATTTGGCCAGAACTTCCTCGCCGACACCAACCTGCTGGACGCGATCGCGCGCGACGCGGACCTCGATCCGCGCGACGTCGCACTCGAGGTCGGGGGTGGGGAGGGCGCCCTGAGCGACCGGGTGGCGCCCCGGGTCGCCCATCTGCACGTGATCGAGTTCGACCGGCGGCTGGCCGGCGAACTGGGGGCGATCTGCGCCCGGCACCCGAATCTCTCGGTCGTGTGGGGCGACGCGATGCGGGTCGATCTGGAGTCGCTGCAGCCGGCGCCGACCGTGGTCGTCTCAAACCTCCCCTACTCGATCGCAACCCCCGTCTTGCTGAGGACGGTCGCCGAGCTGCCGGAGGTCGCGGCGTGGACGGTGATGGTGCAGCGGGAGATCGCCGACCGCCTGCGGGCGCGCCAGGGCTCGCGAACCTACGGGGCTCCCAGCGTGCTCGTCCAGCTCGCCTGCGACGTCGAGCTGGTGCGAACCGTGAATCGCGCGGTGTTTCGGCCCAGGCCGCGGGTGGACTCGGCGCTCCTGCGGCTCACCCGGCGCGCCCCGGCGCCGCCGCCGGCCGTGGCCAGGCTCGTGCGCGCGGCGTTCGCGCACCGCCGTAAGCCGATCGCAGGGTCGCTCGAGCTGGCCGGGGGACCGTCCCGCAGCGCCGTACGCGCGGCGCTGGGTGATCTCGGCCTCGACGAGGGCGCTCGCGCCGAGGCGCTTTCGCCTGCCGACTTCGTCCTCGTCGCCGAGCGTCTGGGGATCCATTGACGCTCCGCGCGCCCGCGAAGCTCAACCTCTGCCTCTACCTCGGCCTCGAGCGGGCGGACGGGCTGCACGAGATTCGCTCTCTGTTCTGTCCGCTGACGCTCGCCGATCGGATCGTGGTCACCGACGCCGACGCGGACGAGTTGATCTGTCCCGGCGTCGCCGGACCGAACCTGGCCGCCAAGGCGCTGACCGCGCTTCGCGCCCGTGGCTGGCGGCGCCCCCCGGCTCGGGTGGAGATCGAGAAGCGCATTCCCGTGGCGGCCGGGCTCGGCGGCGGCAGCGCCGACGCCGCGGCCCTGCTGCGGCTGGCGCGTGACGAGGTTAACGGGGTCGCCGAGCTGGCCGAGGACCTCGGGGCCGATGTCCCCTCGCAGCTCGACCCGGCCTTCGCCCTGGTCGGGGGGGCCGGCGAGGGGGTGGAGCCGCTGCCGGCGCCCGGCGAGTTCGCCGCCGTGCTCTTGCCCGCCCAGGACGGGCTGCGCACGGCGGAGGTCTACGCGGAGGCCGACCGCCTGGGCCTCGGCCGCGACCTGGCCGAGCTGGATGCGATCGCCCAGGAGCTGCGCGCCGCCGCGGGTGGCGGCGCGTCGCCGCTTCACTACGCCGAGCTGCTGGTCAATGACCTGGGCGAGGCGGCCATCTCGCTGCGGCCCGAGATCGCCGCGGCGCTTTCGGCGCTGGAGGAGGTCGGAGCGGAGGTGGCGCTCATCACCGGGTCGGGGCCGACGGCCTTCGGCCTGTTCGAGGACATCGCGGCCGCCGACCGCGCCGCCGGGGCGCTGCCGCCTCGCTACGCAAACGCGATCGTGACGGCGCCCGAGATGAGCCGATGAGCGCGAACGGTGGCGAGCGGCCGCGCCCGGACGGCGCGGAGGGCGCGAGTGCCGGCGGCGAGGAGAGGCGCTCGCACCTGCCCCTGCTGATCGTCGTCGCGATCGTGGTCGGCGTGCTCGTGGCCCTCAACAGCGTGCTCCCGAACATCGATCTCCAGAAGGCGCTCCGGGACGTCTCCTCGAAGCTCGGAGGATTCACCTACGTCCTCGTCGGCTTGGCGGCCTTCATCGAGACAGCCGCCTTCGTCGGCCTCGTGCTCCCCGGCGAGACGGTGGTGCTCCTCGGTGGCGCGGTCGCCGGACAGGGCGAGACCTCGCTCGTGCTGACGATCGGGGTCGTGTGGGGGGCCGCCCTGGCGGGCGACTCGGTGAGCTTCCTGCTCGGGCGCAGGCTGGGGCGCGAGTTCCTGCTCCGCCACGGGCCCAAGCTGCGGATCACCCGGGAGCGCTTCGCGCGGGTCGAGGACTACTTCTCGCGTCACGGCGGCAAGACGATCGTGATCGGGCGCTTCATCGGGCTGGTGCGAGCCCTGGCGCCCTTTGCGGCCGGCAGCTCGGGGATGCGGTACCGCTACTACCTCCCGTTCAGCGTGCTCGGCACCGGGCTCTGGGCGGCGGCCTTCGTGCTGGTCGGGTACTTCGCCTCGCAGAGCCTCGACGCGGCGGCCCGAACGGCCGGCCGGGGCACGCTGCTGTTCGGGATCGCCGTCGGGGTGATCGTCGCGATCGTGGTCGCGGTCCGCTTCCTGCGCCGGCCCGAGAACCGACGACGGCTGGTCGCCGGGATGGAGCGCCGCGCCATGCTCCGTCCGCTGCTGGCGGCGGGGCGCCGGGTGGCCCCTCCGGCGCGCTTCGTGTGGGCGCGGGTGACGCCCGGACGGCCGCTCGGCCTCGAGTTCACCACCCTCCTGGCCATCTTCGCCGTCAGCCTCTATGTGGTTACCGCCTACGCGGTGATCGTCTCCGGGAACCCGGGGCCGACGGCGGGCGACCGTACCGCGTTCGACATCGCCACCCACCTGCAGGTCTCATGGCTCACCGACGCCGCCAAGATCGTCACCACGGTCGGCTCCGCCGCGGTCAACCTGCCGCTGGCGCTGGTGGTGGCGGTGGCGCTGGCCGTGCGGCGGCGCTGGGCCGAGGCGGCGGTGCTGGTGGCGGCGGTGGCGATCATCTACGTCGGGGTGGGTGAGCTCAAGAACGCCACAGCGCGCCCGCGGCCGTCCGCTCCACTGGCGAGCGCGTCGGGCTCGGCGTTTCCCAGCGGCCACGCCGCACACGCGATGATCTTCCCCTGGCTGGCGCTCACTCTCACCGTCCGGCTGCGCCCGGGGATGGCCGGTAGCTCGGCGCTGCTCGCCTTCGGGATCGCCGTAGCGGTGCTCGTCGGCCTGTCCCGCGTCTATCTGCGCGTCCACTATATGAGCGACGTCAGCGCCGGCTGGGCGCTCGGGGCGGCGGCTTTCGCCGCCTGCGGCGCGGTCGCCATGTTGGTCATCCACATGCGGCAGAATGGCTCGCGAGATGCCCCGCCTGGTCGGTCTCGGGACTGAGTACTACCTCTTCGGCGGCGCCGGGAGGCGACGGCGGCGCTCTTGTCGCTGTTCGTGCTCGTCGCGCTGCTGCTTCTCGGCGTCGCGTTCGGCGTCCTGATCGTCTACTTCTGGGACGACATCACGCGGATCATTCCCGGGCTGCATTGAACTCCCCACCCGAGGTGGGCCGAATTTCACCGCGTATAGGTGGCAAATTCGGCCCAGCGCGTCCGAGGCACCACTGGGCATCACTAGGATTCCGGGTGAGCTCGAAGCCGGCGAGCCGTAAAGTCCCTGCAAAGGGGGCGGATGAGGCGACGCTCGAGGCCCTCTCGGGGGCGATCGAGTCGGGCGCCGGCCTGCCGGCGGTCGCGCGTGCTGCGGCCAAGGCGCTCGGCGCCAGCATCGCCCTGATCGACCGCTCGAGCGCCGTGCTCGCCGTCGCCGCCTCCTCGTCGGCCGAGGAGGGGAAGCTCCTGTCCCAGGCCGAGGACGTGGCATCGGCGGAGCTGCGCGTCGCGGACACCGTGGTGGGCGAGCTTCGTTACCGGGCGCGCGGCGAGCGACCCTCGCCCGCGCTGACCCGAATGGTCTCGACCGTGCTGGCGCTCGAGGTGGAGCGATCGCGCGCGCCCGAGTGGGCCAGCGACGAGGCGGCCGGCGCCTTCGTGCGGGCCGTGATCGCCCGCGAGGTCACCGACCGCGGTGACATCGTCGCCCGCGCGGCCGAGCTCGGAGCCGACCTCGAGGCGGGTGGGGGCGTGGTGATCGCCCGCGCCGCACCGCGCACCGCGCAGTCCGGCGACTGGCGGGCAAGGGTGCTTACGGTCGCCCTGCGAGCGCTGCGCTCAACCGGCGGGGGCTCGCTCGGGGCGCTCGCCGAGGGCGAGCCGGCCGAGGTGGCGGCGATCGTGCCCGCCTCCGAGGACGGCCACCTGGCGCGCGCGTCGCAGGGGCTGGAGCGCGAGCTCGTCGCCTCGCTGCCGGGCTTCGCCGTCACCGTGGCTCGAAGCCGCCGCACCCAGGATCCCGTCGACCTCTACCGGGCCGGAAAGGAGGCTCTCCTGGCCGCGAACGTCGCCGAGGCCGAGGGGCTCCCGCTGCTCGCCTTCGAGGACACCGGCGCCTACCGCCTGCTCCTCCCTGCGATGAGCGAGGACCCCGGGGAGCTGGAGCGCTTCTACGAGGAGACCCTGGCGCCGCTCGCCGCCTACGACGAGCAGTACGAGACGGAGTTGGTGGCCAGCGTGGAGGCCTATCTGGAGAACGACGGCAACGTGGCCCAGACCGCCGCCCAGCTGTTCACCCACCGCCACACCGTTCGCTACCGGTTTGAGCGGGTCCGCGAGCTATCCGGTCACGACATCTCCTCGAGCGAGGGGCGCGAGAAGCTCAGCCTCGGCCTGAAGGCGATGCGGGTGCTCGGCATCGCCGCCCCGCGCGGCCCGGCGACGGAGCCCGGCACCGAGGCGGGCAAGGTCCGCCGCCCGGCCGAGGACTAGCGGCGTCCTACCCCTCGCTGAGCGTCCGAGGCTCGAGGGGCTTGCGCGCCGGCCCGCTGATCACTGTGCCGTCGGTGTTGAAGCGCGATCCGTGACACGGGCAGTCCCAGGTGCGCTCAGCCTCGTTGAACTCGACCACGCAGCCAAGGTGGGTGCAGGTCGGCGAGAGGGCTCGCAGCTCGCCGGCGTCGTCTCTGTAGACGGCGAGCTTGCCCTCATCTGTCTGAAGCACCCGTCCCCGACCCCGAGTGAGCTCGGCGGCCGGGGTCGGATCACCCTTGCCCAGCCGCCCGCCGAGCAGGCGCCGCGGGTAGTTGATGCCCTGGACGAGGACCTTCATCACCGACATCGGGGCCCGGTCTTCCTCACCCGCCCCGGGAGCGCGCGTAGGGCTCGAGGCCCTCGATCGCGCGCTTGATCGACCAGGCGTGGTTCCAGCGGAACACCGGCCGCAGCACGGGGGTCAGGACGCGGAGCAGCCGGCGGTCGGCGATCACCCGCCAGTCGAAGTGGATGTGGACTCTGCCGTCCGTGGGGGTGAGCGTCCAGATCCCCTTGCCCGTCAGGTCGCCGACGACGCTGACCTCGAATTCGCGCGGGCGGTCGAGGCGAACGATCTCCGAGCGCGTCTTCAGGTGGTAGGGGAGGCGGCCCTTGAACTCCTGGCGCGAGACGCAGCCCACCTGCGGCGGGCAGTCTGCCTCGACCGCGATGTAGACGGGCCGCCACCACTCCGGATAGGAGCGGGCGTCGGCGAGGGGGCCAATGACCTCGTCTCCTCTACGGTCGCCTCACGCGTCCGGATCAGGCAGTCGCGAGCCTACCGCCAAAGCTCCGGGGGGAGGATTCGAACCTCCGTCTCAGGGGCCAAGGCCCTGCGGGATGACCAGCTACCCCACCCCGGATCAGAGCCAGTCTACGACTCGACCCACACGTCGTTTGGACGCGATCCGTCCTGGGATCATGCGAACATACGTTCGTCCATCATGGCGTCCCGAGTTCCTCGGTTCAACGAGAAGCAGCTTCGCGAGACGGTCGCTGCATCACTGTCGTGGGCGGAGACTCTCAGAAGGCTTGGGTACCGCAGTGCGGGCGGTAACTGGAGAACGCTCAAGAAGTACGCCGAGAAGTGGCATATCTCGACAGGTCACTTCGATCCGGACGCCGTGCGGCTCAGAGCATTTCGCACCCCTCCAACCCCGCTCGAACAGATACTGGTGGAGGACTCGACATATAGCCGAAACCATCTGAAGGATCGCCTGTATTCGGCTGGTCTCAAGCAGCGGCGGTGCGAGCTCTGTGGTCAACGAGAGGTGTGGAGGGGCCGTCGGATGGCCCTGATCCTCGATCACGCCAACGGCGTCCCGAACGACAACCGCATCGAGAACCTGCGCATCCTCTGTCCAAACTGCGCCGCCACACTCGAAACGCACTGCGGTCTCAAGAACCGCAAGCAACGAATGCCTCGACAGTGTCTTCGCTGTGGGATCGACTTCGTTCCGAACTATCGCCGACAGCGGTACTGCTCACGCGAGTGCGGCTCCCGATGGGACAGGTCGGGGATCCTGCGGGGAGTCCCTCGCATCAAGTCCCGCAGGGTCGAGCGGCCGCCGTATGAGCAGCTTCTCCGAGAGATCGGCGAGACAGGTTACGCAGCAGTTGGCCGCAAGTACGGTGTCTCGGACAACGCGATCCGGAAGTGGGTGCGCTTCCACGAGCGCCAGCGCCAGGCGCAGCCTGGCGACCAGAAGGCGCTCTGACTCGTTTGGGGCGCTCATCATGGCCTGGACCGCTCTACGATTCCGCAGGTGAGCGGGCCCACCGTCCTGATCATGGCCGCCGGCGAGGGCACGCGGATGCGCTCGTCGGTGCCGAAGGTCCTGCACCCGATCTGCGGTCGACCGATGATCGTCTGGCCGATCCTGTCCGCGCGCGATGCCGGCGCCGGGCGCGTCTGCGTGATCGTCTCGCCCGACCGCGACCTCTCCGGCGCTCTCCCGGAGGGAACCGAGACAGTCGTCCAGCCCCAGCCCGACGGAACCGGGGGCGCGGTGCGGGCGGCGCTCAGCGTGGTGCGCGACTCCGACACCGTGGTCGTCAAGAACGCCGATCACCCGCTGGTCCCCGCCGAGCTGATCACGAACCTTGTCGATTTCCACCGCGATGCCGGCGCTTCAGCCACCGTGGTCACGGTCGACCGGGACCACCCGGAGTCGCTCGGCCGAGTGGTCCGCGACTCAAGCGGCGAGTTCGAGCGCATCGTCGAGACCAAGCACCCCGGGGACATCCCGCCCGAGGTATTGGCTCTCCACGAGGTGAACACGAACATGTTCGCGTTCGATGGGGGCGCCCTCGCCGACGGCCTGGGACGGATCACGAACGACAACGCCGCCGGCGAGTACTACATCGGCGACGTGCTGGGGGCGCTGCGTGAGCAGGGCCGGGCCGTTCTCGTTCACAAGGTGGACGACGTGAGCGTCAACATCGGCATCAACACCCGCGTCGAGCTTGCCATGGTCAGCGCGGAGGCCCGCAGACGAATCCTCGAGCGCCACATGCTCGCCGGCGTCACCATCGCCGCCCCGGAGGCGACCTGGATCGATGCCGACGTCGAGATCGAGGCCGACGCCGTGATCGAACCGGGTACCACGCTGCGAGGGCGCACCCGCGTCGGCCCCCGCGCCGTGGTCGGGCCGCACACGACCCTGATCGACTCGATTCTCGGCGCCGAGGTGACGGTGCCGCACTCCTACCTCGTTCAGTGCGAGGTGGCCGACGGCAGCCAGGTGGGGCCGTTCGCCCACCTGCGCCCGGGCGCGACACTGCGCAAGGGGGCCAAGGCGGGCGCCTTCGTCGAGATCAAGGGCTCGGAGATCGGGCAAGGGGCCAAGGTCCCGCACCTGTCGTACGTCGGTGACGCCGAGATCGGGGCCGACTCCAACATCGGAGCCGGAACGATCACCGTCAACTACGACGGCTTCCGCAAGCACCGGACGAAGATCGGGGAACGTGCGCGAATCGGATCGGACACAATGCTCGTCGCTCCCGTGAACGTCGGCGATGATGCCTACACTGGGGCCGGCTCGGTGATCACCAAGGATGTCCCACCCGGGGCGCTGGGGGTCGAACGGGCCGAGCAGCGAATCGTCGAGGGCTACGCCGAGAAGAGGGCCAAGGAAGCGGACGCAGAGGAATCATGAGCACGCTCGAGGAGCGCCCCATGGTCGTCAGCTCGATCCCGCAGGACTACACCAAGCGCCTGATGGTGTTCGGCGGGCGCGCTTCAATGGAGCTGGCGGCCAAGATCGCCAACCAGCTCGACCTCGACCTCGGCCACGTCAAGCTTGAGACGTTCTCCGACGGCGAGGTCTACTGCCGCTATGAGGAGTCGATCCGCGGCGCCGACGTGTTCCTCGTCCAGTCGACGGCTGCCAACGCGGCGCAGGGGATGACGCCGAACGACGCCCTGATGGAGCTTTTGGTGATGATCGACGCTGCGCAAGGTGCCTCGGCGCACCGCATCATCGCCGTGATGCCCTGGTTCGGCTACGCGCGCCAGGACAAGAAGTCGCGGCCGCGCGAGCCGATCTCGGCCCGCGTCGTCGCCAAGTCGCTGGAGGCGGTTGGCGTAGATCGGGTGCTGGCGATGGACCTCCACTCGGGCCAGGTCCAGGGGTTCTTCGAGGTTCCCGTCGACCATATGACCGCGATGCCGATGCTCACCCAGTACTTCCTCGACCAGGCGTTCACCGAGGAGCTCGTGATCGTCTCTCCCGACGCCGGGCGGGTGAAGGTGGCGCGTAACTTCGCCCGCAAGGTCGGTTGCCACTGGGCGGTGATGGAAAAGGAACGCCCTGCCCAGCAGGTGGCCGAGATCGGCTACGTGGTCGGCGACGTGCAAGGCAAGACCGCGGTGCTGGTCGACGACATGATCGACACCGCCGGCACCCTGTGCGCTGCGGCCCGTACCGTCCTCGACGAGGGCGCCGCCCGGGTGATCGCCTGCGCCACCCACGGCGTCTTCTCCGGCGCTGCCTACGAGCGGCTGCGTTACGAGAACTCCGGAATCGAGCGGATCGTGGTCACCGACACGATCCCGACGCCTCCCGGGGAGCCCGACAACATCACCGTGCTCTCCACGGCCCAGACGCTCGCCGACTCGATCCGGCGGATCTTCGCCGACGACTCGGTCAGCGAGATCTTCGCCGGCGAAAATCAGCTGTTCTAGCTCGATCTCCGGCGCCAGAAACTCCAAGCCGGCATCAAGGTGGCCCCCAGCCGTTCTCGGCCAACTGGCACGATCTCGACGTTCTCCTGCGACATCGCCTACTCCGGGCCCTCCAGCAGGCGCTTGAGCGCCGAAAACTGATTCTCGATATCGCGACTCACCATCCGGCGGGCGATCGGAAGCTGGAACCTGGGAATCCTCCACTCGATCTGATCGCGCTGGGTCAGCCGAGTTCCCTCGGCAGCGGGCTCAAGCTCATAGGTGACCTTAAAGACGCCGTCATCGTCCTCCTCGCGCACCCGCATCCGGCGCGGTGGGTCGAACTCCTCAACCGTGACCGCCAGCTCCTTGGCCTTCTTCAGCCGGACCGGGCGGTGAACCACGTGGTAGCTGGCATCCGGTCCCGGATCAGCTCCGATCACCTGCTGGACCGAGATGACCTTGTCGCACCACTGCGGATCGTTTCGCCCGTCAGCGATGTACTCCCACACTTTTTCGACAGGCCGTTCGATCACGATCGTCTTCTCGATCCTCATGTTCTCCCGCGACATCGCCTACTCCGTGAGCCCCGCGGCTTCGAGGGCCTGGTCGCGATCCGTGAAGACCTGCATCCGGCTGACCCGCCCATCGGGTGCGAAGTGGGCGAGCCAGGCTACTTCTTGGTCGAGCGTCACTCCGCTGCCACGCCCCTTGAGGTGGACGTTGCCGAACGCCAGCACGGCGTCTGCGACGGGGCGAAGGTCGTCCACCGTGTACTCCCAGATCTCGAACTGCTCGGTGACGTCTCGCAGCCACTGGCGAGCGTCGTCGTAGCCGCGATAGGGCCTGCCGCGCAGGCTGGTGAGCGGCGAGACGAACTCGATCTGCGGCGCGACCAGGTCGGTCGGCACGCGAAGTATCTCGCCCGGGCAACCCGAGCGCGCGGACTGCCGGGCCCGGAGCCTAGTGGCGGAGTCTCACGGATTGACGATCGGACCAGCAGGTGTATGGGCGTCGTGCCTGTCCCCCTGTGCTGGACGTGGTCGACCAAACGGGTTACAGTCGTCGCGGGCGGACTCAAAGCCGCGGCGAGCAAGGGGGGCGCCGCGAACCAAGGGAGCCAACATGAAGCTCAGGTATCTGGCGGTGCTCGCCGCGACCGGCGCCGTCCTGCTGTGCGCTAGCAGCGCGATAGCGCGATCCTTCCCGACCGCGATCACGCACGACGGCTCCGTGGCGCTGGGTGCTACGGGTACCTTCGTCGACAGCTGCCGCGTGAAGTCGCGCAAGGGCCGCTGTCGAATCCTGCGCCTCGTGAAGCTGGTAGGCCACTACCCGAATGGCACGACGCAGCTGCTCGACATCGATTTCACGAGCCTAGAGGGGGCTTGGGGGACGAAGGCGAACCTCACGGGGGTCGACCGCGCGAAGGCCGTGGCCACCAGGTTCGCGTTCGGTCGGCATGGTCACCGCAAGGTCTGCCGGCCGGCCTCCGTCGTCTTCTCGGTTCCGTGATGACCCCAAGGGGGTAGGGGTCGGTCAGACCCTTGAACAGCGACGCTACCCACGCTCCATGGTGAACGTCACGGGCCACAACCCCATGCCTGCTTCCAGGAGCTGTTCCAGGCGCGACTACAGTTGGGCGCTTGAAGCGAATCGGCCACAAGGGCGCCGACTCGATCCGGCTCGGGAACACCCTCGAGAGCTTCGAGGCCGCCGTTGCCGCGGGCGCGGAGATGATCGAGCTGGACGTGCTGCGGCCGCGCGCCGACTTCCGCGACGGCGGCGACTGGCGCCGGGCGATGGCCGGGCCGGCCCAGGCGCCCGGGGGCCCGCTGCTGGTTGCCCACGACTGGGGCGACGCGGCGCGCCGTGAGCCGCTGACCCTCGACCAAGCGCTCGACGCATTCACGCGACCGTCGCTCGACGGGGTCGAGATCGACTGCGACCTGAAGATCGCCGGCCGCGAGGGCGAGCTGACCGAGGCACTCCGCGAGCGCGGCCTGCTCGAGCGGGCGAGGGTCTCGACGATGGAGGTCTCCAGCCTGCACGAGCTGCGGCGGCTCGAGCCGGGTCTGCCGCTGGGCTGGACGGTGCCGAGGATCACCCGCGATTGGTCGACGATCTGGTGGGCGAAACCGCTGGTGATCGGGGGGCTCGTCGCGCTGCGAAGGCGCCTGCCGGGCATCGTCCGCCGCCAAGCGCCGGAGCTCGGCGTGCGGTCGGTCTGGGCCTACCACCCCGTGATCACGGCGCGCCTGGTTCGCGCCTGCCACGCCGCCGATCTCGAGCTGATCGCCTGGACGGTGGACGACCTCCCACGGATGCGGAAGCTCGGCGCCCTCGGCGTCGACGGCATCTGCTCGAACGACCCGCGCCTGTTCGCGGAGCTCTGACCGCCGGCGGTACAGTGACGCGGTGCCGTTCGGGGGAGCTCACCACGCGCACGCCGTGGCCAAGGGCGTAGCGGCACCGGCGCCGGCCACGTCCGCCGGCGCCGACCGGCTCGAGCCGGGCACGGCGGTGGCCCTGATCGCGATGGGCCTCGGCGTGATCGTGATCGCGAACGACTTCACGGCGCTGAACGTCGCGCTGCCGGCGATCGAGGAGGACTTCAACGTCGACGTCGGCACCGTGCAATGGGTCATCAACGCCTACTGCCTGGTGTTCGGGATGGCGATCGTCACCGGCGGTAGGCTCGCCGACCTGTTCGGGCGCCGCAAGGTCTTCTTCGTGGGCAGCGCCCTTTTTGCCGGCTTCTCGCTGCTCGGCGGCCTCGCCCAGAACACCCCATGGCTGATCGGGATGAGAGTCGGGATGGGGATCGGCGGAGCGCTGATGTGGCCGGCGATCCTGGGGATGACCTACGCGGCGCTACCGGAGTCGAAGGCCGGGCTTGCGGGCGGGCTGATCCTCGGCGCGGCGGGAATCGGCAATGCGATGGGGCCGCTGCTCGGGGGCGTGTTGACCGACGGGCCGGGCTGGCAATGGATCTTCTTCGTCAACGTGCCGATCGCCGCCTTCGCCGTCCTGGTCACCTGGCTGAGGGTTCATCAGTCGCGGCCCGAGGTAGAGGACCACCGGATCGACTACCCGGGCATCGCGACGCTCTCAACCGCGCTGCTGCTGGTGCTGCTCGCCTTCGACCAGGCGGCCGACTGGGGCTTCGGCGATCCTCGCGTGATCGCGATGCTGGTCGTCGCAGTCGTGCTCGTCGTCGCTTTCGCCCTGATCGAGCCGCGGATGAAGAGGAGCGCCTTGATACCCACGGACGTGATTCGCAACGGCGAGTTCCGCTCCGTATGCATCGCGGTGCTGCTGATGTCGGCCGTCTTCTTCGCCACCGTCCTCTACTCGCCCCAGTTCATGGAGAAGATCCTCGGCTACTCGGCGCTCAAGGCGGGGGTGGGGATGGTGCCGATGCTCGGCACCTTCGCGGTCGTCTCCTTCTTCGCCGGACCCGCCTACCAGCGATTAGGGGCGAAGCCGACGATCACGATCGGCGCCCTCGGGCTCGCCGTCGGTCCATTCCTGTTGTCGCTGGTGAATGCCGACTCAAGCTACGGAGCGCTGATCGCCGGCCTGGCGGTGACCGGGATCGGAGCCGGGTTCTTCTACTCCTCGGTCACCACCGCCGGCGTCACCGCGCTCGATCCGTCCCGCGCCAGCCTGGCGGGTGGGCTGATCTACATGTTCCAGATCGCCGGCGGCGCGATCGGCCTCGGGATCACGACCACGATCTTCACGCTCACCTCCGAGAACGAGCTCGCCGACAAGGCCGACGCGGCCGGAACCCATCTGACCGATCACCAGACCGCCGTCCTGCACGGGGTGCTCGCCGGCACCGACTCGGGAACCGCGGCCCTGCATCAGCTCAGCTCGTCTGCCCAGGTCACGATCACGGGGATCGTGCGGGAGTCGTTCGCGACCGGGATTCAGGCCGGCTTCAGGTTCGTGGCCATCGCCGCGGTCCTCGGCTTCCTGATCTCGCTGTTCTTCGTCGGCGGCCGGCTGCTCCCCCAGCGCGCCCCCGCGGCGGAGCAGGCGCAGGCGTAGGGCTACGGGCGCCAGGCGATCCCCGGCACGCGGCGCTCGCCCCGCTCCTCGAAGTACGCCCACTCGAGCTCGCCGAGCTCGCCGGCGGGGGGATCGGCGTAGATCCACTCCCGGCTGATCTGATGCCAGTTGCGCTTCGCGCGTAACTGCGCGAGCACCGCCAGCACGCCCGTCTCCATGCGCCGGCCCATCAGCTCCTCGGCCGGGATGCTCTCGCGGCGCATCAGGTCGTAGTAGGGGGAACGCGGGTCCGAGGTGGACTCGATCACCTTCATCACCCGCTCCGGCGTCAGCTCGATCTCCCGGTCCTCCATGTACCAGCCGCCGACCATCATCACGTGCTCCATCAGCCGCTCGGCGTCGAGCTTCGAGGGGTTCTTGACGAAGCCGAGGTCGTGAAGCGCCTCGCGGAGCGCCTCCGGGTCGCGGCGCGTGGCCGCGTCGATGGCCCGCTGCTCGAGCTCGATCTGCTCCCGGTCCAGCCGCTTGGTCATCCCGAAGTCGAGGAACGCGACGCGGCCGTCGGGCATCAGGATGTAGTTGCCCGGATGGGGGTCGGCATTGAACTGCTGCAGGTGGTAGATCGAGCCAAAGCTGAAACGGAAGACGATCTCGCCGAAGCGGTCGCGCTCCTCATGGGGAACGCTCTTCAGGTCCTCGAACCCGAGGCCCTCGACGTACTCGGTGACCAGCACCCGGCGTCGCGACAGGCGCGTGAGCACATCGGGCACGTAGATGAACGGGTGGCCGCGGTAGGCGCGCGCGAAGGTGCGCTGACTCTGCGCCTCGTACTCGTAATCGAGCTCCTCCATCACCCGCAGGCGCAGCTCCTCGGCGACCGCCCTGGCGTCGAGTCCCGGGGCGAACGCCCGCGCGAGCCGCATGATCATGCCGGCGTTGCGCAGGTCGGACTCGAGCGCCTCGGCGACGCCGGGATACTGGATCTTGACCGCGACCGCGCGGCCGTCGTGGATCGTGGCCAGATGCACCTGGCCGATCGATGCCGCCGCGAAGGCCTCATGCTCGAAGTCGGCGAACAGCTCGGTGAGCGGCTCCCCGAGGTACTCGTCCTCCAAGACCTTGGAGACCTTCTCCCACGGCATCGCGGGAGCCGAGGTGCGGAGCTTGGCGAGCTGCTCCTGGTAGATCTCGGCGTACTCGGGGGGCAGGAACTCGGTGTCGACAAAGGAGGCGAGCTGCCCCATCTTCATCGCCACGCCCTTCATATCGCCGAGGGTCGAGGCCATCTTCATCGCCGTCTCCAGGTGGCGCGCCTCGAGCCGCCGCTCGGCCCCCTCGCTCGACCGGGCGACGTTCGCCGCCTTCGTGCCGGCGTAGCGGGTCGCCTGGCCGCCGATCGCGGACCCCAGCTTCGCCGAGCGCCGGAGCCGGCCCTTGGGGATCTTGTCCTCGGCCATGCCTCTATTCTCCTATCCCGCCATGGCTTCTGATCGCACCACGCTGAAAGTCGAGAAACGTAGCGAGTTTGGCTCGCGGCCGAGCCGCCGCCTGCGCCGCTCCGGCCTCGTTCCAGGCGTCGTCTACGGCGAGGGCAAGGAGGCGCGCGCTTTTCAGGTGCCCGAGCGTGTGGCACGCACGGCGCTCACCCACGGCGGGGCGCTGATCGACCTTCAGTTCGACGCTGGCAGCGCTACGCCGGTGGTTGTCAAGGAGCAGCAGCGGGACCCCGTCCGAGGCTGGCTGATCCATCTCGACCTGCTCGAGGTCAAGCTCGATGAGGCGATCCAGGCCGAGGTGCCGATCGAGCTGCTCGGAACCGAGGACGCGCCGGGTGTCAAGGAGGGCGGCGTGCTGGAGCACGTCACCCACCAGATCACGATTGAGGCCTTGCCGACCGCGATCCCCGAGAGCATCCCGGCCGACGTCTCGGGGATGTCGATTGGCGACACCCTTCAGCTCAGCGCCGTTGTCGCTCCGGAGGGTGTCGAGTTCGCCCTCGGTGAGGGGGTCGACGCGGACGAGGTGACCATTGCCACGCTGTCCCCGCCGCGAGTCGAGGAGGAGCCCGAGCCGGAGCTCGAGGAGGAGGCCGAGCTGGTCGGCGAGGAGGGCGAGGTCCCAGAGGGCGAGGAGGCCCCCGAGGAGGGCGAGGCACCGGCCGAGGGCGAGGCGGCGGCCGAGGGTGGCGAATCCCGGGACGGGGAGTAGCCCCCGCTGTCCCTTCTTCGCCGGCTGCGTCGCGGTGGAGAGCAGGAGCAGCCCGTGGTCTCGGTGGGTGCCGAGCGCGTGCTGGTCGTCGGCCTCGGCAACCCCGGCTCGCGCTACGCGGCCACGCGCCACAACATCGGCTTCGAGGTGGCCGCTGAGCTGACCCGGCGCTGGGAGATGCCGAGGGCGAAGGAGCGCTTTCGCGGGCTGATCACGGAGGGCCGCGCCGGCCCCGGAGGGCCGCAGGTGGCCGTCCTCATCCCCCAGACCTACATGAACGAGTCGGGGACCTCCGCGGGGCCCGCGCGGGGCGCCCTGAAGGTGCCGCTGGAGCGGCTCGTCGCCGTGCACGACGAAATCGACCTGCCCTTTGGCGAGGTTCGCACCAGGCTCGGCGGCGGCCTCGCGGGCCACAACGGCTTGAAGAGCCTTGCGCAGGGGGTCGGCGGTCCCAACTTCTGGCGCATACGGACCGGGGTGGGGCGGCCCGACTCGACCGATCCCGAGGTCGTCTCCGCCTACGTCCTGTCGCCCTTCGCCGAGCCCCACACCAAGGTCCGCGAGCTCGTGCAGCGCGCCGCCGACGAGACCGAGCGTCTGGTGCGCAAGCTGGCCGAGGAGCCGTCGGAGGCAAGCGCGAAGTGACTGTGACCAGCTACGACGTGGACCGGGCGGGCGTCGCCCTGTTGCGGCTCGATCGGCCCGAGGCTCGCAACGCGATCAACACGCAGATGCTCGAGGAGATCCTCGGGCACCTGGCCGCCGCTCGCGACGACCAGGGCGTCCGCGTGCTCGTCCTCTCCTCGACCGACCACATGGGCCTCTCGGCCGGCGCCGACGTCCGCGAGGAGCTCGACGCCAGCGGCGGGGTCCACCGCATGGAGCTGTTCGCCCGGCTCTACGACGAGCTGACCGGCTTTCCGAAGCCGACGGACGCGGCCTGCCAAGACTCCTGCGTCGGCGGCGGCGCCGAGATCGCCGTCGCCTGCGACCGGCGGGTCGGCGGCTCGAACCTGCGGATGCGGGTTCCCGGCGGGGCGCTCGGCGTTCCCGTGGGGCCCGCCCGGCTGGTCACCCTGTGCGGCCTCTCGGTGGCCAAGTACCTGCTGCTGACGGCGAAGGACGTGAGCGCCGACGAGGCGCTGCGATGGGGGCTCGTGCACAAGGTCGCACCCGCCCCCGCCACAGAGGAGCAGGCGCTCAGTCTCGCCGCCGCGATCGCCCAGCACCCGCCCGAGGCGGTGGCCCGCCTGAAGCGCATGCTCCATGACTGGGACGGCGTCGAGGCCCGCTCGCGAGCCGAGGGCGAGGGCCAGATCAACTGGCAGCGCTCGGGGCCTGGACTTCCCGGTGCTCAACGGGCGCCTTCGTAGAATCTCCCTGCCGGCCACAACATACGGCCGCGTCTTCGGCCGGACGAGAGATCCGGCCCTTCGCCGTGCCCGCATCAGCATGAACAACCCCTCCCACGCCCCCGAACCATGTCTCTGAGACCGCTTCTCGATCTGGCCCGCGACGACGAGCGCTTCCGCGCCCTGGCGGGCGCCGCCCGCGCCGGCGGGGCAGTGCCTGTGCACATGTCGGCCTCGATCCAGCCGTACCTGCTCGCGGCGCTGGTCGAGGCCGAGGAGGGGCTCGGCGGCCGGCCGGCGCTGGTGGTGGCCGCGGACGACATCGGGGCGCGCGACCTGGCCCGCGAGCTTCGCGCCTACCTGGCGCCGCGTCGCGTTCGCTACTACCCGTCGCGGGGCACCGGCTACGCCTCGCACGTGGCGCCGCCGCCGCACCTTGTCGGGTTGCGGATCGCGGCGCTGGACGCAATATCACTTGGGTCGCGCTCGGCCCGGGATCAACCCCCTGTGGAGAGCCCCGCGCTCACCGACTCAGATCCCGCAGTGGTGGTGGCCGGTGCCGTCGCCCTCGCCGAGGCGGTTCCCGACGCCTCGTTGCGCCCGGCGGGCTTCACGCTGGACCGCGGCGACGAGGTGGACATCGGCGAAGTCGCTGATCTCCTGGTCGAGGCCGGCTACGAGCACATCGACCAGGTCGAGGAGCGAGGGCAGTTCGCGGTCCGGGGCGGGATCCTGGACGTGTTTGGAGCCACCGAGGACCGGGCGGCGCGACTGGAGCTGTTCGGCGACGAGATCGAGTCGATTCGCTGGTTCTCGACCTTCACCCAGCGCTCGCTGGGCGAGGCGGAGCAGGTGGAGCTGTCGCCCGCGGCCGAGCTGGCCTCGGAGCACCGGGAGCCGGCGGAGCTCGCCTTGGAGGACGACGCCGAGCGGCCGGACCTCGGCGAGCTCCTCCCTCTCGAGAGCTTCCGACCTGTCCTGGACCTGATCCCCGAGGAAACGGCGTTAGCCGTTTCCGAGGCTGAGCAGATAGAGACCGCGCTCCGCGACCACTGGGACGACGTCACGGCGGCAATGCGCGACGCCGACGCGCGCCGGCTGTACGTCGACGTTGCCGCACCGCTCGCCGAGCGGGCGGCGATCACGGTCAGCGGCGCCGAGTCCGGCCAGGAGCTCTCCTTTCGGGCCCAGGCGCCGACCTCCGCCGCGCGCAGCATGGGCGAGGCGGAGTCTCAGCTCGAGCGGGAGCTCCGCTCCGGCTATCGCGTCGTCGTCGCGTTCGAGAATCGTGGCGAGGCCGAGCGGGCCCGCTACAACCTCAACCGGCTCGAGGTCGGGTTCCTGGACGACCCGTCCCTAGCCGACCCGCTCGCAGCGGCGGCGGAGCCGAGCATGCGAGCGGTCTTGTTTGCGGAGGCGAGGCTGTCCGACGGCTTCGTCTCGGCCGACCTGGGTCTGGCGGTCATCCCCTTCCGCCGGCTCGTGCACCGGCGCCGGGCGGCCGCTCCCGCCCCTGCGCGCGGTCGCCTGGCGACCTTCACCGACCTCCGGGTCGGCGACTACGTCGTCCACGAGGACCACGGGATCGCCCGCTTCGCCGGCTTCGAGACGAAGACGGTGGCCAGCGTCACCCGCGACTACCTGGAGCTGAGCTACCGCGGCTCGGATCGCGTCTTCGCGCCCACCGACCAGCTGGCGAAGATCACCCGCTACGTCGGCACCGGGGGGGAGCCGCCGCAGCTCTCGGCGCTTGGGTCCGCCCGCTGGGAGGGCGTCAAGTCGCGCGCCCGCCGCGCCGCCCGCGAGCTCGCGGGAGAGCTGCTCAACCTCTACGCGCAGCGCCGCGCTCGCCGCGGCCATGCGTTCCCGCCCGACGGCGAGTGGCAGCTGATGCTCGAGCGTTCCTTCCCCTATCGGGAGACGACCGACCAGCTCGAGGCGATCGAGTCGGTGAAGGCGGACCTTGAGTCGGAGCGCCCGATGGACAGGTTGATCTGCGGAGACGTTGGCTACGGCAAGACCGAGGTGGCGCTGCGCGCCGCCCAGAAGGCCGTCGCGGACGGCAAGCAGGTGATGATGCTGGTGCCCACCACGATCCTCGCGCAGCAGCATCTCGGTACCTTCCGGGAGCGCCTGGCGGACTTCCCGATCGAGGTCGAGATGGTCTCGCGCCTTCGCAAGCCCGCCGCGATCCGGGCGACCCTGGCGGGCTTTGCCGACGGCAAGGTGGACATCCTGATCGGCACCCACCGGCTGCTGTCGCGCGACGTCCGCGCCGCCGAGCTGGGGCTCTTGATCGTCGACGAGGAGCAGCGCTTCGGGGTCCGCCAAAAAGAGCTCCTGCGCCAGCTCAAGCTCAAGGTCGACGTGCTCTCGATGTCTGCGACCCCCATCCCTCGCACCCTGCAGATGAGCCTGGCGGGCGTGCGCGACATCTCGGTGATCGAGACGCCGCCGGAGGGACGCCGGCCGATTCGCACCTACGTCGGTCCCTACGAGGAGGAGCTGGTGCGCAGGGCGATCGAGCGCGAGGCCGAGCGCGGTGGCCAGGCCTTCTTCCTCCACAACAGGATCGAGACACTGCCCGGGGTCGCCGAGCGCCTGCGCGCGCTCTGCCCGGGCGTTCGCTTCGCCGAGGCCCATGGGCAGATGGACGAGTCCGACCTGGAGCGAACGATGCTCGAGTTCCTGCGCGGCGAGGCCGACTGTCTGGTGGCAACGACGATCATCGAGTCGGGCCTCGACATCCCGCAGGCGAACACGCTGATCGTCGAGCGCTCCGACGAGCTGGGCCTCGCCCAGGCCTACCAGATCCGCGGCAGGGTGGGGCGCTCGCGCGAGCGCGCCTACGCCTATCTCCTCTATCCCTCGGCCGAGGGGCTCAGCTCCGAGGCCGCGGCCCGCCTGGCCACGCTCTCCGACCATACGGAGCTGGGCTCCGGCTTCGCGATCGCGATGCGCGACCTCGAGCTGCGCGGCGCCGGCGACCTGCTTGGCGAGGAGCAGTCGGGCCACGTGGCGGCGGTCGGCTTCGAGCTCTACGTCTCGTTGCTGGACGACGCTGTGCAGGAGCTTCGCTCCGCCGACGGCGCCGGCGCGCCCGAGGCCCAGGTGCGGCTGGACGTCGAGGTCGACGCCTACCTGCCGGCCGACTACATCCCGTTCGAGGCGGCGAAGATCGACGTCCACCGGCGGGTGGCGGGCGCGCGCGAGCCCGGCGAGCTGCGCGCCCTGCGCGACGAGCTCCGCGACCGGTTCGGTCCGCTGCCGAAGCCGGTCGAGAGCCTGCTCGACCTGCAGCGGGCGCGGATCGAGCTGGGCCGCTTCGGCGCCCGCGCGGTCGAGTTCCGGGGCGAGCGCCTGTCGGTGACCCCGCTCGAGCTTGACGCCCCGGCGGTGGCACGCCTGCGGGAACGAATCCCCGAGGCGATGTACGAGTCGCGGGTCAAGACGCTGTCGCGGCGAGTCCCCGACGAGCCCGACGCCCGCCTGGCGGCTGTTCTCGGGCTGGCCGAGGCCGTGGCCGAGGCGCTCGCCGAACCCGTCGCCGCCTGAGTCACAACTGGGCCGAATTTCGCCGGCTGTAGGGGGAAATCCGGCCCAGCGGGGGAGGGGGGACTTAGGGGCGCGTAATGCAGGGTCGTTATGCTCTCGACCCTCTTGCCTGCTCGGATCCGGGACAA
>VAYK01000011.1 GCA_005884985.1 Actinomycetota bacterium
ATGGGGCACGTTGGCCTGACGCCGCAATCGGCGAGTGCGCTGGGAGGCTTCAAGACGCAGGGGCGGACCGCGGAGTCGGCGGCGCAGATCGCCCGCGACGCATTCGCGCTGCAGGCGGCGGGTTGCTTCGCGATCGTCTTCGAAGCGGTGCCCGCGGCGGTTGCCGACGCCCTGATGCCCCGCATCGAGGTGCCGGTGATCGGCATTGGCGCGGGGCTTGCCACCGACGGGCAGGTGCTCGTCTTCCACGACCTGTTGGGAATCAGCACCGGGCCGCACAGCCCGCGGTTCGTGAAGCGCTACGCCGAGATCCACGACCGGATGGTGGAGGGCATGCGCGCCTACGCCGCAGAGGTTCGAGGGCGCCGGTTCCCGGACGCCGAGCACGTGTACTCGGCCGACCCGGCCGAGATCGAGGAGTTCAAGCACTACCTCGAGCAGGAGAGCCTCGCCACAGCGCCCTGGGACTGGTAGGCAGACCGCCGACGCCCCTCCTGGCCGCACGAAACCCTGGGTAACCAGGGGTTTTGGGCGGTGTACATTTCGTGACGATCCGCACGAAGGAGTGCGGTCCCTTCTCAGGAGGTAATGGCAAGTTGGAGATCTTGAACAGACTGGAGCCGCTGGCGCTGTTGCTCGTCATCTGCGGCGCCCTCAACTGGGGCATCGTTGGGGTCACGGACGGCGACACCAACGTGCTCTCCTCGATCTTCGGGAGCGGCACGTTGCTGAACGTGATCTACGTGATCGTCGGCGTCGCCGGTCTAGTGTTCGTCCCGAGGTTGATGGAAGCGCTTCACATCGGGCGCCCCCATCCGAGAGGGGTGTAGCAACCCTTTCCGTAACGGCCCCTCAGGGGAGGCCAAGGGAGCTAGGAACGAGCGAGCCGGGCATTCCGCCCGGCTCGCTCTTGTTACGTTTGCCGTATGCCCGTGCACACCGTCGAATTTCGCCTCTCCACCCGCGGCGACGCCGAGATCTTCGAGATCACCAACCGCGTCCAGGTCGCGGTCGCCGAGGCGGGCGTCGGCGAGGGCCAGGCGACCGCGTTCGTCCGCGGCTCGACCGTGGCGATCACGACGATGGAGTACGAGCCGGGTGGGGTCCATGATCTGCAGGCCCTCCTCGACCGACTGATCCCGGTCCGGGGCGACTACGAGCACAACCGGCTCAACCACGACACGAACTCCCACCTGGCAGCAGCTGGTGCTGATCGACTTCGACGATCGCCCACGCGAGCGCACCATCGTCGTCCAAGTCGTGAGCTGATTGCGGCGGGTCCCGGATCCGGGACCCCGCCGACGCCTGCATCGAGCGCCGACTAGCCTGTTCATGAGCGGCGAAACGCGAGACGCGTGCGGCGACTATTGGGAAACGGTTCACGTTCCGGATCGCGCGATCCCTAGCGCCTCGCGGACCGGCTCGGCCCCCGGCGCGATCTCGGGATCGAGGCGGGCCAGCAGCTCGCGCCAGCCGTCGTGCAGCTCGATCGCGCGGCGCACGTAGCCCGCCCCCTCTTCTACGTCGCCACCGTGGGCGACTCCGAGGCCGGCCCAGAACAGCAGTTCGTCGCTGTCCGGGATCAGCTCGGACGCGCGCCGGTAGCGCTCGGCGGCCTCGGCGTGACGTCCCTCGCCGACCAGGTCGTCGCCCTCGGTCGCCACCCCGTAGGCGTCGCACAGGTCGAGTAACCGCGCGAGCTCGGCGAGCGGCTCGGGATGGTCCTCGACCCGCAAGTCGGCCACCTTCTCCCAAGCCTCCCCGATAGCCGGGACCACGAGCAGCGCCGCGGACTGGCGCCCGCGCACGTCGCCGCCCGCCGCCTCAGCCGCTTCGAGCGCCGCCAGCAGCCTGCGCGCCAGAGGTCCCTCGGCGGCGCCAAAAACCTCGGCCATCGCCGGCCATACCTCCGGCGAGGCCATCATGTTGGCCTGGACGCTGAAGCCATCCCCTTCGACGTGGCCAGCCTCGGGGATGCAGCCTTCCCCCGTGTGCACGGCGACCGTTCCGCTTCCGTCGACCATCGCCACCTGGCGAAAGCGGGCCTGCTCGTCGGCGGCCAGCAGCTCGTCGAGCGCCTCCCGGGGCGCCTCTCCACCCGCGAGGCGGTCCAATAGGCGCGGGCCGTATGCCGGCTCGGCGATCGACTGCGTGGCCACCGCGCCGATTCCCGGCAGCGCCCAGGAGACGATCGAGAATACGTGCCCCGTCGCACGCTAAGCATCCCGTCGGCGCCTCATTGCCGGTATGCGGCAACAAAGCGCCAGGGCCGGTGATGATTCCACGGCCGGGGAGCAAGCGGTCACGGGCCGACCGGGACGCTGGAGTGGAGAGCGTTGACGCGGTAGCCGTGCGAGCCCCCGATCAGCTTGATCGTCACCTCGCTGCCGTCGTAGGGCCCGCCGTCCGGCACCGCGGCGGCGATCGCAATCGTGCCCTGGGTGCCTTCGTTGACGATCCTGAACGATCGAAGCGACTGAGCCGCGCTTCCGGGTGCCTGGGCCTGCACGCACCCCGCCCGACCTCCATAGGCGACATCGAGGTAATGCTGCGTGACGTAGCGGCCGCAAGCATCCGCTGGATCGCTCGAGGCGAGCACCGCCTCGGCGGCCCGGCGGGCGTCGGACGGGGTCAGGTCCGCGACGCCGGCGCCGTTCGCGGGCGTGGTTTCGGTGCCCGTGCCGGTGAAGGTCGCCGTCGAGGAAGCGCCCGCGCTGGAGCTTCCGGTGTCGCCGTCCCCTCCGCATCCGGCAAGAGCCGCTGCGACGATTGCGACAGCGAGTACAGCCGCTCCTGCATGAGCGCCTGTGCGACGTAGAGATCGGTCAGGCACATCGCCGCGCACGTTACTCCCCCTCCCCACCCTGGCGCCGAAGCTCGATCTCCTTGATCACCTTCGCCGGGCTCCCGGCGGCGATCACACGCGGCGGCAGGTTCTGGGTGACGACCGAGTTTGCGCCGATCACGCAGCGCTCCCCGATCTCGACACCGCTGGTGACGACGCAGTTGACGCCGAACCAGCAGTTGGAGCCGATCCGCACCGGTCCCTTGGAGCTGAATCCCTGCCAGGTGATCGGCTTGTCGGGGTCGTCGAAGCGATGGGCGGCGTCGCCGACGAAGCAGCCGTTGGCGAACATCACGTGATCGCCGATCTCGATCCGATCGAGCGCCGCGAGCATCACGTTGTGGTTCAGGAAGCAGCCCTTGCCGATCTCGATCCTCGCCTGCGGCGACAGCGTCAACCAGCAACCCGGCTCGAGCAGCGTGCCCTCGCCGATCACGAGGCGGCCCTGGCCCAGCGCCTCGAGTACCTCGCCGTCGGCAGGGAAGCGGATGTAGGCCCCGGCGCGGGCCATGTGCCTGTTGATCAGCCAGCGCCGTCGCAGCCGCCGGTTGCGCTCGTACCAGCGCCGCTTCACCCACCACAGCCGCCAGCCGCCAAGCTCGGCCATCTAGATGATTGATGCCACGGCCGCGTGTGCCCGGGGGCGCGCATGGCCGAGCAGATCGAGGAAGCAGGGAGCGACGCATGCTAGAGGCACGCGAGCGACCGAGGACGAAGAGATGCGAAGCGCCATGCGGGTCATCCGGGTGCGCGGGGTCGTGGGATCCTTCATCTAGCGTGTGGCTCGAGCGCCTGCACCTGCTCGCCGCGCCCCACCAGCACGTCGCTGACCAGCTCCGGCCCAAACAGACCGTGCTCGACCACGCCGGGCGTCGCCGCGAGCCGGGCGGCGAGCGCCGCCGGGTCCCCGACCGGCCCCAGGTAATCGGCGAGCAGCCCCCCGTCGGGGCTCGCGGGGGCGTCGCGGAGCCTGGCCTCGCCCAGCGCACGAAGGATCGCCCGAAGCCCGAACGACGAGAGCTCGAGCGGCACCGGCGGCGAGAGCGCCTCCACCGCCTTTCCCGAGTCGACGATGACCACTAATCGCTGGGCCGCGGCCGCGACGATCTTCTCCCGGAGGTGGGCGCCGCCGCCGCCCTTGACCAGCCAGCCGTCGGGCGTCACCTGGTCGGCGCCGTCGATCGCCATGTCGAGCTGGTCGAGGCGATCGAATGGCTCGACATGGAGCCCGAGCTCGCCCGCGGCGCGCTCGGTCGCGGGCGAGGTGGCGACGCAGCGGATCGTCAGGCCCCTCGCCGCCAAAGGTCCGAGCAGGTAGGCGACCGTGGAGCCCGTCCCCAGCCCGACCGCCATCCCGTCCTCGACCAGCCCCGCGGCGGCCTCGGCGGCGACTCGCTTCTCGCGTTCGACCTCGGGGTCCGGTGCCACGGCGTGGAATCTAGGGATTCGGGACCGATCGTCTAGCCTAGGCCGCTGATGGCGACGATCGCTCAGCCCACGGCGACCGACATCGACGCCCTCTGCATCAACACGATCCGGACCCTCTCGATCGACGCGATCCAGAGGGCGAACTCGGGCCACCCGGGCACGCCGATGGCGATGGCCCCGGTCGCCTACACCCTTTGGGAGCGCTTCCTGCGGTTCGACCCCTCGGATCCGATCTGGCCCAACCGCGACCGCTTCGTGCTCTCGGCCGGGCACGCCTCGATGCTGCTCTACTCCCTGCTGCACCTGACCAACGTGCGGGCCGTCGATCCCGACTACGAGACACTCGGTGAGCCGTCGGTGAGCCTCGACGACATCAAGTCGTTCCGCCAGCTCGACTCGCATGCGGCCGGGCATCCCGAGTACCACCTGACCTCCGGGGTCGAGACGACGACCGGTCCGCTGGGTCAGGGCGTCGCGACGAGCGTTGGGATGGCGGTCGGCGGCAAGTGGCTGAAGGCCCACTTCGGCCCCGAGCTTTTCGACTTCGACGTCTACGTCATCGGCGGCGACGGCGATCTGATGGAGGGCGTCTCGGGAGAGGCCGGCTCCTTGGCCGGCCACCAGAAGCTCGACAACCTGTGCTGGATCTACGACAACAACCAGATCACGATCGACGGTCGCACCGACATCACCTACACCGACGACGTCGCCGCGCGTTTCATCGGCTATGGCTGGAACGTGACGAGGGTCGGCGACGCCAACGACCTCGACCTGCTGGCCCGGGCGTTCGAGACGTTCAGGCATGAGGAGGGGCGACCGACGCTGATCGTCGTCGACAGCCACATCGGCTACGGCTCCCCGCACAAGCAGGACACCCCCGAGGCGCACGGCGAGCCCCTGGGCGAGGAGGA
>VAYK01000198.1 GCA_005884985.1 Actinomycetota bacterium
GTCACGACCACTCGCTCGGTGCCGTTGATGATGAACGTGCCGCGCTCCGTCATCCACGGGAAGTCGCCCATGAAGACGGTCTGCTCGCGGATCTCACCGGTCTCGCGGTTCTGAAACGCGACCTTGACGTTCAGGGGACGCGAGTAGGTGATGTCCTTCTCACGGCACTCGGCGACCGAGTGGGTGGGCTGGTCGAACTCGAAGGTCCCGAAAACGATCGCCAGGCTTCCTGTGTAGTCCTCGATCGGCGAGATGTCGTCGATCGTCTCCCGCAGCAGCCCCTCCTTCGGGTTGGTGAGATGCTCGAAGGAGAGGCGCTGTATGTCGATCAGATGTGGAACTTCAAGCGGGTTCTCCAGGCGTGAAAAGGATCTCCGGGTGACAGGGGCAGCATGAGATCTGGCCAACTAGGCGACTCCTCAGATGGTCGGGGTAGGCGAATCAGCGCGAGGGATTCGGGGCAAGCAGGCTCAATGGCGCGCGACCCTGCAAAATACCATACGCACGCACGCTTACGCAAGCCTAGCAGGTGCGTGAGCGGGTGTCGGGTAGCTGTAGACGATCGATTGGTGCTCTCGGGCAAGGCCCAGTATCCCATCTCGGGCGACCCGACGGGGGATCCCGGGCGTGGTCCTCGGGGCCGGCGTCGCGAGGGCGGGTCCTACTTGAGCTCGACCTCGCCGCCGGCCTCCTCCAGGTCGGCCTTGAGCTTGTCGGCCTCCTCGCGCTCGAGGCCCTCCTTGACCGCCTTCGGCGCGCTGTCGACGAGCGCCTTGGCTTCCTTGAGGCCAAGCCCGGTCGCTGCCCGAACCGCCTTGATCACCTGAATCTTCTTGTCGCCGGGAGCCGTGAGCACGACGTCGACGGTGGTCGACTCCTCCTCGCCGTCCTCCTCGCCCGCTGCAGGGCCCCCGGCCGCGGGGGCGGCGGCGGCGACCGCAGTCGCCGACACGCCGAACTCCTCCTCGAGCGCCTTGATGCGCTCGGAGAGCTCGATCACCGAGATCGTCTTCAGCTCCTCGATCCATTCATCGGTGGACATCGTTTTGGTAGGCATCAGTTGTTCTCCTCACTCGCTCCCTCGGAATCCTCGCCATCGGCTTCGGATTCCTCGGGGGATTCCTTTTCGTCGCTTTCGGTTTTCTTAGAAGTCGCTGCTTCCTCGGCGGAAGCCTGCGTTGCCTCTGGCTCCTCCGTTGCCTCTGGCTCCTCGGTGCGCACCTCCCCCGGGGCCTCGCCTGCGACCAGGCCCCGTTCGGCGATCTCCCCGAGGGCGATCGCGAGGCCGGAGAGCATCGAGGCGAGGCCGCGGGTTAGCCCGGTCAGCGGGCTGGCCACGACGCCGACGAGCTGGCCGCGGAGGACGTCGAGGCCGGGCAGGCGGGCGATCGCCCTGAACTGCTCGGGATCGAGCGGCGCCCCCTCCATCAGTCCGCCCTTGTATTCGAGGATGTCGTGCTGGCGGCCGAAGGTCGAGATCGCCTTGGCAGCCGTCACCGCGTCGCCCTTGACGAAGGCGAGGGCGGTCGGGCCCTCGAACAGCTGGTCGAGCTCGGCGGTGCCCGCCCGCTCGGCGGCGCGCTTCGCGAGCCGGTTCTTGACCACGCGGAAGGTTGCGTCCGTCTCCGCCAGCTTGGCGCGAAGCTCGGCCGCTTGCGGGACCGAAATGCCCCGGTAGTCGACCGCGAAGATCGTTTCGGCGTCGCCGAGGCGATCGGCGATCTCGTCGACCAGCGCCGCCTTGTCTTCCTTCCTCATCTTCATCTCGATCAGCTTCCGCCCCGCCGCCGAACGAAAAAGCCCGCGCAGGCGGGCTCAGAAGCATGCTCCTGACCTCACCTGCGCCGGTCTTCCGGGCCGCTTGGGAGCGGCCACGCCGGCGGTCTTCGGCAGGTACCGGTTGAAGCCACGATGCTAGCCGATCGAGGCGGGCTCAGCCGTTCGGAGACCTCTACCCGCCCTCCGAACCGGCGGCCGCGTCCGCCGTCTCCGCCTCCGAATCCGGGGTGCCCGCGCCATTGCCGGACGGGGCGTCGGCCAGGATCTCGGCCTCTCGCGTCCGGGTCGCATCCACCCGGATCCCGGGGCCCATCGTCGTCGCCAGGGTGATCGAGAGCAGGTAGCGCCCCTTGGCGGCGGCCGGCCTGGCGCGGACGATCTCGTCGACGACGGCCACGTAGTTCTCGAGCAGGGCCCGCTCGTCGAAGCTCGCCTTGCCGATCGTCAGATGCACGATCGCCTGGCGGTCGGTGCGGTACTCGACCTTGCCGGCCTTGGCCTCGCTGACGGCCTTGCCGACGTCGTTGGTGACCGTGCCGACCTTCGGATTGGGCATCTTGCCCTGGGGTCCCAGGATCCGTCCCAGCTTCGAGACCACCGGCCCCATCAGGTCCGGGGTGGCGATCGCGACGTCGAAGTCCGTCCAGCCTTCCGAGATGCGTTCGGCGAGATCCTGGGCGCCGACGTGGTCGGCGCCTGCATCGGTGGCGGCCTTCGCCGCGTCCCCTTCGGCGAACACGGCGACCGTCACCTCCTTGCCGAGGCCATTGGGCAGCGCCAGGGTTCCGCGCAGCTGCTCTTCGGCGTGGCGGACATTGACCCCGAGGCGCAAGTGCACCTCGACGGTCTCGTCGAATTTGGTGCTGGCGGTCTCCTTGACCAGGGCGATCGCCTCGGCAGGTGTGTAGTGGTGGTCGCGATCGACCCTCTCGTAGGCGGTGCGGAACCGCTTCCCGCGACGCATCAGCCCTCCTCCACCATCCCCTCGACCTCGACCCCCATCGATCGAGCGGTGCCAGCGATGATCCGGGACGCGGCATCGAGATCGTTGGCGTTCAAGTCGGGCATCTTGCGCTCGGCGATCTGGCGCACCTGAGCGGCCGAGATCCGGCCCACCTTCTCGCGGTTCGGCTCCCCGGAACCCTTCTCGATCCCGGCGGCCTCCTTGATCAGGACGGCCGCCGGTGGGGTCTTGGTGATGAAGTCGAACGATCGATCCTCGTAGACCGTGATCTCGACCGGGATGATCGTGCCCGCGTCCTGCTGCGTCTGAGCGTTGAACGCCTTGCAGAACTCCATGATGTTCACCCCGTGCTGGCCGAGCGCGGGACCGACCGGCGGCGCAGGGTTGGCGGCGGCGGCCGGGATTTGGAGCTTGATCATCGTCAGGACCTTCTTGGCCATCGACCCGCCTCAGATCTTCTTCACCTGGTCGTAGCCGACCTCGACCGGCGTCTCGCGGCCAAAGATTGAGACCAGCACCTTCAGCTTCGCGGCATCCTCGTTGATCTCCGCGATCTCGCCCGAGAAGTCCGACAGGGGACCGGAGATCACCTTGACGGTCTCCCCAACGGTGAACTGGGCGCGGCTCCGTGGCCTCTCCGCGGTCTCGCGGTGGAGCAGGCGGTCGACCTCGGGTTGCGACAGCGGGATCGGCTTGTTGCGCGAGCCGACGAAGCCGGTGACCCCGGGCGTGTTCTTGACCAGGTTCCAGGCGTCGTCGGTCATCTCCATCTGGACCAGCACGTAGCCGGGCATCGTCCGCTTCTCGACCTGGACGCGGTGGCCGTCCTTGAGCTCCGACACTTGCTCGGTCGGCACGACCACCTGGCGCACCCGCTGGCGCTGGGCCATCGACTCGATCCGATGCTCGAGGTTTTGCTTGACCTTGTTCTCGTGCCCGGAGTAGGTGTTGATCACGTACCAGCGAAACATCGATTTCGTTCCTAGCTGCCAGTTCCTGTTTGCTCGGTGGCGCGGTCCCGGATCACAGGAGGTGCTGGACGAGGAAGTTGAAAAGCGAGTCCAGCGCTCCCAGGTAGGCGGCCGCGACGGCGATGAACACCACCGTCACCGCCGACGCCTGGATCAGGGTCTCCCGGTCGGGCCACTGCACCCGCTTCAGCTCCGCCCAGCAGGAGATGAAGAAGCCGATCACCGCGCCGCGCTGTCGCTCCTGCGGCTCGGTCGGCGCCTGCCGGCGCTTCTCGGACTCCTTGCGGCGCCGCTGGCGCTCCTTCTCCTCGCGGCGCCGCTCCCGTCGGCTGATCCGATCCGGAGGCCCCTCGGCGGGAGCGCCGAGGTCGGCGCGCGACGGGGCCGGGGCAGGCAGGTGCTCGTCGGCTGCCGGCGGTTCGACCGGCTGCGCCTTTGTCAAGGCCTCGAGGTCCGCTCCGTGCTCGGCCAGCTCCGCCTCGACCACCTCGGCCGACTCCGGTACCTGGGTCCGCTCCTGGGCGCGGCTGTCCGAGCCGCGGGCGCGCTGCGCCTCGCGCGCCGC
>VAYK01000040.1 GCA_005884985.1 Actinomycetota bacterium
CCACCAGCACATCGATCACCTCGGGCTGGTCGAGATCATCGCCTCGCGCTCTGGGGCCGGGGTGGCGGCGATCGACGTCGTCGTTCCCTTCATCGAGAACTTCGGCGACGACGTCGAGCTCGACGACCAATTCGCGGCCTCGTTGATGCTGCGCCACGGGATTCCCGAGGACGTGGTGACGGCGCTGCGCTCGGTGTCGCGAAGCTTCCGTGCCTGGGGCGACCGGGCGGAGGTGACCCGGCCGCTTCACGACGGCGAGGAGCTTCGCCTCCGCAACCGCGCCCTCGAGGTCCAGCACCGGCCGGGGCACAGCCCCTCCGACACCCTGTTCTGGGATGCCGAGCGGCGCATCCTGCTGTGTGCCGACCACCTGATCGCCCACATCTCCTCCAACCCGCTGATCTCCCGTCCGCTGGACGGCTCGGACGAGCGCCCGCGGGCGCTGATGACCTACCTCGAGTCCCTTCGCCGCACCAGGGAGCTCCCGGCCGAGATCGTGCTCCCTGGGCACGGCGAGCCCGTGGTCGATCATCGGGCGCTGATCGACGAGCGCTTCACGCTCCATCGCCGCCGAGCCGAGAAGATCTTCGACCTGATCGACGAGCGCCCGCGCACGGCCTACGAGATCGCCCAGGAGCTGTGGGGCAACGTCGCCGTGACTCAGGCGTTCCTGACGCTCTCTGAGGTGCTCGGCCACGTCGACCTGCTGGCCGACGAGGGGCGAGTGCGGGAGGCGCCCGACGGCGACGTGGTCCGCTTCGAGGCGGTCGGGTAACGTGACGGCGAGAGGGAGGCTTGGGAGTGCCCGCCGACTCCATCACGACCGAGGCCCCGCCGCGTACCGACGCGTCCGCGAATGGCGCCGGCGCAGCCGAGCGCACGTCCAAGAAGCGGATGCTGATCATCGTCAATCCCTACGCGACCACCGTCTCCGACCGGCTCAAGAACCTCGTCGTCTACGCGCTCCAGGGCCGCTACGACGTCGAGGCGGTGTTGACCGAGGCGCAGCACCATGCGATCGAGATCGGCCGCCACGCCCGCGAAGGCGGCTACGACATCGTCGTGGCCTTTGGCGGCGACGGGACGTTGAACGAGGTCGCCAACGGCCTCGCCGGCACCGACGTCCCGGTCTCGGTGCTCCCCGGCGGCTCCACCAACGTCGTTTGCCGCACGCTCGGGATCCCCAACGACGTGGTTGACGCCACCGAGCACCTGCTCGGCCTCGCGGACGACTTCCGGCCCCGCAGGGTGGACCTGGGGCTCGCCAACGGCCGCCATTTCGTGTTCGCGTGCGGGGCCGGCTTGGACGCGACGGCGGCGAAGCGGGTCGACTCCCACCCGATGATGAAGGCCCGCGGCGGACGCTGGTTCTACACCTGGGCGGCGATCTCCGGTTTCTACCGGCACTACCTGCGGAGCCCGATCCGCATGCGGATCGAGGTCGACGGGAACTCGGCCGAAGGCGTGACGGCGATCGCTCAGAACTCCGATCCGTTCACGTACTTCGGCAATCAGCCCGTGCGCGTGTGCGAGGGCGCGAAGCTCGACAACGGCACGCTGTCGGTCGCGATGCTCAGGAGGGCGGCTCAGCGCGACGTGCCGACGATCGCGGCGCGCGTTCTGCTGAACGGGCTACGCACGCCGGGTCACCGGCAGATCGATCACTACGAAGGCGTCACCGAAGGGCGTATCGAATCGGTCTCGCGCGACGCCGGAGGAAGCATCCGCCGCTTCCCGGTCCAGGTGGACGGCGACTACATCGGCGATCACGGCGAGCTCGAGCTGGGCATCGAGCCCGGCGCCCTCACGATTGTTGCCTGACGCGGGGGCCCCTGTCGATCCCAACTGCCGCTTCTGCGCGATCGTCGCCGGCGGGGAGGAAGGGCACGTCGTATTCGAGGACGAGGTCTCGCTCGCGTTCCTGGATCACCGTCCACTGTTTCCTGGCCACAGCCTGTTGATCCCCCGGGGCCATCACGAGACGATCTGGGATCTCCCCGACGATCTACTCGCCCCGTTGTTCGGGAATGCTCGCCTGCTCTCATCGGCCATCCGTAACGCGATGAATGCGCAAGGCGCATTCATCGCGTTAAACAACGTAGTCAGCCAGAGCGTTCCCCACTGCCATGTTCATGTGGTCCCGCGAAATCGCAAGGACGGACTGCGGGGGTTCTTCTGGCCGCGGACGAAGTACGACTCCGAGGCGCACATGCGCGAGACGGCGGATGCGGTCCGCGCCGCCGTAGGGCGGCTCAGCGACTAGCTGCCCGATGGCGGGCAACACCCCGCAACGTCCCCCTTCCGAAGCGCTCCCGACGTGGCTGACTTTGTACATCACATAGATGAATAAAGTCGACCACGTCGGCGGCGGCCGCCCTACTTGCCTCGAAACGCACGGGGTTTCGTACGTTACCGGGACACGATCCGCGTGGAGGCGTGGCTAGAGAGCCTGGCGATCTGGCTCCGCGGAGCCGCGCGCGTGAGCGATCTCGGCGCGGCCGGGGGCCCGGTTGCTGGCCAGGTAGCCGACGTTATGGGCGATCAGGCCGATGCCGTCGACGGCGCGGAAGAGCGACGGCTCCAGGCGACGCCGCGTGAGGAGCCTGGCGACATCGGCGGCCGCCCCGACCAGCCCAGGGAGAAGAGGCCAGCGCGGCGACGATCCGGGATGGCGCTCGTTGAGCCATCGAGCTCCGGCCCCGTAGCGGGCGATCATCCCCAGGAACCCGATCAGGCTCTCGCGGTGGCGGTGCGCGACCACGGCGCCCGGGCGGTGCTGCACCGACCATCCGGCGACCCCGAGGCGCCGCGACAGGTCGATGTCGCCGCCCGAGCGGATGCCCTCGACGAAGCCGCCGAGCGCCTCGAACGCGGCGCGCCGCAGGAGCACGTTCCCGGTCACCGCCGCCCCGCTCTGCGGCCCCAGCAGGCCGTCGGCCTGGCTGAGGAACCTCCGGGATCGCGCGTATCGCGCCAGGAACCCTCGCTGGGCCGGGTCCCCGATGATCTCGCCCGCCAGCGCGCCGCAATCGTCGCCGATCGGCTCAGCGTAGTAGGCCTCGAGGAGGTTGGCGGCCGGGACACAGTCGGCGTCCATGAACAACAACCAATCGTTGTGGGCCGCTCCGGCGCCGGCGTTTCGGGCGTGGTACGAGGACCGCTCGCGGGTTGCCCGGACGACGCGCACCGATCCGCCGGCGAGCTGATCGACAACGCCCGCGCGCGTGTTGTCGGCGACGATCAGCTCGTCGCCGGGCCCCCGCCGCACGCCCGCGAGCGCCTCGAGCAGCCGCCTCGCGTCGTTGCGCTTGCCGAGGAACGGCACGACGACGCTGACCGCCGGCCGGGCGCCCGGCCCCCGTGGCCTGCGCACTGTGACCTGCGACTCAGCCAGTGGGCGTCACGCGATAGGCGTCGAACACCGAGTCGACGTGGCGGAGGCGCCCGATGCACTGGCGCAGCTGGTCCCCGTCCCCGACCTCGACCACGAACCGGTTCTTCACCATCGGGTGCTTGGTCGTGCAGAAGGCCTCGATGATGTTGACCCCGGTCTCGGCAAAGGTCCGCGAGAGGTCCTCCAGCAGGCGGGTCCGGTCCCAGGCGTCGACCTGGAGCTCGACCCGGTAGGAGGTCGCGTTGTCCGCAATGCCGACATGTTCTTGCAGTCCTCCCGGTGGATAGTGATTCCCCGGCCCAGCGAGACGTAGCCGACGATCGCGTCGCCCGGCACGGGACGGCAGCACTTCGCCAGCCGCACCATCACGTCGTCGATGCCCTTCACCTTGATCCCGTAGTCGGAGGCTTCCTGGGTCTGCCGCTGGCGCTCGTCGCGGCCCTCGAGCACGCCCGCCAGGCGCGCCTCGGTCTCGTCGCCGGCCACCGCCTCCCCCTGCTTGAGGCGCTGGAGGACCTTGTTGGCGACGGTCTTGGGCGAGATCTTCCCCTGGCCGACCGCGATGTAGAAGTCGTCGGCCTTGCGGAACCCCATCTCTCGCGTGACGTCGGCCAAGAGCGGCGAGGCCGCGATCCGCTGCGGCGGCAGGCCGCGCTTGCGCAGCGCGTCCTGAAGCTGCTCGCGCCCGCTGCGCTCCGCGTCCTCGCGGCTCTCGCGCTTCAGGAAGGCACGGATCTTGTTGCGCGCGCGGCTGGTCCGCACCAGCGCCAGCCAGTCGCGCGACGGCCCCCGCTCCTGCTTCGCGGTCAGGATCTCGACGATGTCGCCGGACTTGAGCTGATAGTGCAGCGGGACGATCTTGCCGTTCACCTTGGCGCCTACGCAGCGGTGGCCGACGTCGGTGTGGACTGCGTAGGCGAAGTCGAGCGGGGTCGATCCGGCGGACAGGTTCTTCACCTCACCCTTGGGCGTGAAAACGAACACCTCGTCCTCGAACAGATCGACCT
>VAYK01000199.1 GCA_005884985.1 Actinomycetota bacterium
AACTCCACCGGATCGGCGCCGTCGCGCGCGGCCGAGACTCGCACCTTGCGCGCCTCGGCGCTCCCGGCGGCGAGCGCCTCGTCGAGGCCGTCGATGTCAATCACCTCCTCCCCGGTGAGAGCCAGCGAGTCCACGCCGTCGCCGTCAGGGAACTGCAACGGCACCACTCCCATGCCGATCAGGTTCGAACGGTGGATGCGCTCATAGCTCTGCGCGATCACCGCCCGAACGCCCAGCAGCGCGGTGCCTTTCGCCGCCCAATCGCGCGACGACCCGGAGCCGTACTCCTTGCCGGCCACCACCACCAGCGGCACCCCCTGGTGCGCGTACCGCATCGCCGCCTCGTAGATCGTCGTCTCCTCGCCATCCGGGAAGTGGCGAGTGAAGCCCCCCTCGCGCTCGACCAGCCGGTTGCGCAGCCGCAGATTGGCGAATGTGCCGCGGATCATCACCTCGTGGTTACCGCGGCGTGAGCCGTACGAGTTGAAGTCGCGGACGTCGACGCCCTGGTCGATCAGCCACCTGCCAGCCGGGCTGTCCCTCTTGATCGCTCCCGCCGGCGAGATGTGGTCCGTGGTCACGCTGTCGCCGAGCACGGCGAGCACGCGAGTGCCATGGATCGGCTCTGGCGGCTGCGGCTTGGGGTCCATGCGCTCGAAGAAGGGCGGCTTGCGAATGTAAGTCGACTCCGTCCACCGGTAGCGGTCGCCCTCGGGGATCTCGAGCGAGCTCCAGCGCTGATCGCCGGTGAACACGTCCGCGTAGTTCCTCCTGAACATGTCGGAGCGGATCGCGCTCTCCACGGTCTGCTTGATCTTCTCGCTCGACGGCCACAGGTCGCGCAGGTAGACCGGCTCGCCGTCGGACCCCTCGCCGAGCGGCTCGGTGAGGAGGTCGACATCCATCCGCCCAGCCAGCGCGTAGGCGACGCAGAGGGGTGGCGAGGCGAGGTAGTTGGCCTTCACGTCCGGGTTGATCCGGGCCTCGAAGTTGCGGTTGCCGGACAGCACCGCGCAGACCACCAGGCCCTTGTCCTCGACCGCCGCCGAGATCTCCTCGGACAGCGGGCCGGAGTTGCCGATGCACGTGGTGCAGCCGTATCCGACCAGGTTGAACTTCAGCTTGTCGAGGTACTCCGTGAGCCCCGCCCGCTCGAGGTAGTCCGTGACCACGGTGGAGCCCGGCGCCAGCGAGGTCTTCACCCACGGCTTGACGTCGAGCCCACGCTCCACCGCCTTGCGCGCCAGCAACCCCGCGGCGATCATCACCGACGGGTTGGAGGTGTTCGTGCAGCTCGTGATCGCGGCGATCACCACCCGACCGTGATCGAGCTGGGCCTCCGCTCCGTCCTCGAGCGTGACCGTGACCGGATCGGCCCTGCGCTCCGCGGTGACCGCCCCGGAAGTCGCCCGGTGGGGCTTGCCGCGCTCGTTGTTGTGATCGTCGCCGGGCGGGTCGGACGCCGGGAACGAGCCGGCAACCGCCTCGTCATGGTGGTCGCCGAGCTCCTCGGCGGCGTCGGGGCTGAACTCCCGCAGCGCCTCGATGAACGCTGGCTTCGCCTCCGCGAGGGCGATCCGGTCCTGCGGGCGCTTCGGGCCCGCGATGCTCGGCTCGACGTCGCCGAGCGGGAGCTCGAGCATCTCCGAGAAGGTCGGCTCCTCTGAGTCCTCGGTGTGGAAGAGGCCCTGCTCGCGGGCGTAGGCGTCCACCAGCTCGATCAGCTCGGTCGGCCGCCCGGTGAACTCGAGGTAACGCAGCGTCTCCCTGTCGACCGGGAAGATCGCGCAGGTCGAGCCGAACTCCGGCGACATGTTGCCGATCGTGGCGCGGTCGGCGAGCCCAAGCGTGTGCAACCCCGGTCCGAAGAACTCCACGAACTTGCCCACCACGCCTCGCTCGCGGAGCATCTCGGTCACCGTCAGCACGAGGTCGGTCGCCGTCGCGCCCTCGGAGAGCTCCCCCGTGAGCTTGAAGCCGACGACCTGCGGGAGCAGCATCGAGATTGGCTGGCCGAGCATCGCCGCCTCGGCCTCGATCCCGCCCACGCCCCAGCCGAGCACCCCGAGGCCGTTGATCATCGTCGTGTGCGAGTCGGTGCCCACCAGCGTGTCGGGATAGGCCTGTAGCAGCGGTCCGCGGTCCGCGCTGGCGTCACGCTCGCGGCTGAACACCACCTGGCCCAGGTACTCGAGGTTCACCTGGTGGCAGATTCCGGTGGCCGGCGGGACGACGCGGAGGTTGTCGAACGCCTGCTGCCCCCAGCGCAGAAACGCATAGCGCTCGCCGTTGCGCTCGTAGTCGCGGTCGGCGTTGATGTCGAACGCGCGTGGGCTTCCGAAGGCGTCGACTTGGACCGAGTGATCGATGATCAGGTCGACCGGGACCAGCGGGTCGATCGTCGAGGCATCCCCGCCCAGCTCCTCGATCGCGTCCCGCATCGCCGCCAGGTCGACGAGCGCCGGCACGCCGGTGAAGTCCTGCATCAGCACCCGCGCCGGCTGGAACGGGATCTCCGCGCTCGGCTCCGCCGTTGCGTCCCAGGTGGCGATCGCCTCGACGTTCTCGCGCGTCACCGACTCTCCATCCTCGAGGCGCAGCGCGTTCTCGAGCAGGACCTTCAGCGAATAGGGAAGGCGGGCGACGTCGTGGGAGGCCTGCAAAGCGTTGAGCCGGAAGATCTCGTACCCGCGACCCGAGACCTCGAGGGTATCGCGGGCGCCGAAGCTGTCGCTCATCCGATCACCTCCTGATAACCATCATCGCCATCATCGCACCCGGCATGCCCTCCCCGGTTCGGCCGGCGGCAAACCGCCCGACACCTACAACTTGCCTGCCTGGCCCTCGATGACCCGATCGGCGGTGCGAGCGGCGTTGCGGCGCGTGATGCGCGCGGCGAGGTGAGGGCGGCGGTGGGCGAAGCCGGCGCCAAGCCGCTGCAAGAGCGGCGCCACCTGGACCTCCGCACGGTTTTGCTCGATCGCCGTCGCCACGCCCTCGCCCACCTCCTCGGGCGAAGAGGTTCCGAGCCCGGCCGGGGCCTTCGCGCCCGAGTCCGCGAACATGCCGGCGTCGCGGATGAACCCGGGAAGCACGACGGAGACGCCGATGCCGGTGTCCCACAGGTCCTCACGCAGTGAGAGCGCGAACCCGCGCAGCCCAAACTTGGTCGCCGAGTAGACGGAGCTCCGGGGGAAGGCGACCTTGCCCTGCAGCGAGGAGACATACACGAGGTGGCCCGAGCCCAGCTCGCGAAGGTGGGGGAGCAGCGCCCGCGTCATCTCCAGCGGCGCCTCGAGGTTGACCCGCAGCGATGCCGCGAGCTGGTCGGCCGAGTACCCGTCGAGTTGCCCGGCGCCGGGTAGACCGGCGTTGGCAACGAGGACGTCCACATCGCCGGCGTCCGCGACAAGTCGCTCCCCGGCGCGGGCTGCGGCGAGATCGGCGACAACCGGGCGGTGGCCCTCGCCCGGCAGCGAGTCGGCCAGCTCGCGCAGAGGGTCGGCCCGGCGAGCGCTCAGCACCAGCGTGACCCCTCGCTCGGCCAGCGCGCCGGCGATCGCCCGACCCAAGCCTCCGGTGGCCCCGGTTAGAAGCGCCGTCTTGCCGGCAAGCTCCACGCAAGCAAGCTAACGGATAGGCTCGGCTCGTGAAGCTTTACGTCTGCTGGGGCACATTCCAAACGATCCGGCCGGGCGGGCACCCGTGCCACAACGCCTACCAGGCCCTGAGGATGGCCGGCCACGACCCGGAGGTCGTCAAGGTCCACGGGCTCGGCATCGGGCCGCGCTTCGTGCACGTGATGACCGAGGGGCGCAAGCAGATCGAGCAGCTCACCGGGCAGCCCGCTGTCCCCGTGCTTGTTACCGACGAGGGCGAGTTGATCTGGGACTCGCACCGGATCATCGATTGGGCGGAGGCCAACCCGCAGCGAAGTTCCGCGGTTGCCGGCTCCAGGCCGGTCGCGCAGTAGCAGACCCGCGCTCGATCGTCGGCAGGCACAAATGTTTAGAAGATGTCTGCAAACGTCAAGCGAATGCTGTAGTCTGCCGCGCCATCGAACACCGGTAAGCCGAATACCTGCCCGACCATCGGGCGGGGAGCGGGGAAACCAACGGATGGGGCGAACCCACCTCGGTGGGGGCGCAGGCTCCTTTAGCGCTAGCCCGACAGCTAACCCCGTAGGCCTACGAAGGAGACTGGTTCTTGCGCACCCGCGACAAGCTCCTCCACGGACATACGAAGCTGAAGGCGATGCTCGTCCTCGCGGCGGCGCGGCGAGCTCGGGCTTGCGCGCGCGGCCCGGCAAGGCGAGGCTCGTTCACGGCAAGGCGGTCGCGCCGTCCAACGCGCCGCGGCGGGTGGTCCGTGTGATCGATGCCGCGAACAGGATCGCCAAGGGCAAGGACTACTGCTATGGCGGCGGTCATGCGAGCTTCAGGTCGAGGTGCTACGACTGCTCGGGCTCGGTCAGCTACGCCCTTCACGGCGGCCGCCTCGTCAACCGGCCGATGGACTCCAGCCAGCTGATGCGTTGGGGGCACGGGCGCAAGGGCAGGTGGATCACCGTCTTCGCCAACGCGGGTCATGCCTACATGACGGTTGCCGGGCTGCGATTCGACACCTCGATGACCGCGGGCTCGGGTCCCGGCTGGAGCAAGCGCATGCTCGGGAACTCGGGCTACAGCAAACGTCACAAGAGTCACTTCTAGAGCGGCGGGTACGAGCCGCCGCCATACCTTCGGCGGCTCGTCTTCGGGACAGCCGCGAAAGCCCCGGCCTGCGGTCGGGGCTTTCCGCACCGGTGGCTTGGACCCGCCGTCGCGGCTCGGCCTGGTTGGGGCGCCGAAGCGCGAGGGTCATAGGTAGACGAACCGTCCAAGCCTTGCGGGTCGCCGGGCGGGCCGAGCCGGCGCCGGTTTCTACACGGCGGCCAGGTACGGGGCGGAAATTTGTCCACAGGCGGGCTACATCCCGGCGGGGTCGTGCTATAGCTTCTTGCCGGGGCGCGATTCGTGCCGCATCTTGCTCAAGTGGAGGAGACTGCAGCCATCAGCGTTGACGATGGGGGGCGTGGCCGGCCCGCCGGGCAGCCAGCCGAGCCGTCCGAAGAGGCCCCTGACCAGCAGCCGGACGTCCGACTGTCGGGCCTGCGCAAGACCTACGGCGACGTGGTCGCGGTCGCCGGAATCGACCTCGAGATCGCCCGCGGCGAGTTCTTCACCCTGCTGGGCCCGTCGGGCTCCGGCAAGACCACGACGCTGCGCATGATCGCTGGCTTCGAGGAGCCCGACGCGGGCGTCGTCGAGCTGGGCGGCCGCGACGTTACCCAGCTGCCTCCGTATGACCGCGAGGTCAACACGGTGTTCCAGGACTACGCGCTGTTCCCCCACATGACGGTGGCGGAGAACGTCGAGTACGGGATGCTGGTCCAGAGAGCCCCGAAATCAGACCGGGCAAAGCGCCGCGCCGATGCGCTCGAGATGGTGCGCCTCTCGGGCTTCGACTCGCGCACGCCGAGGGAGCTGTCGGGTGGCCAGCGCCAGCGGGTCGCGCTCGCCCGGGCGATCATCAATCGCCCCCGGGTCCTGCTGCTCGACGAGCCGCTTGGAGCGCTCGACCTGAAGCTGCGAGAGCAGATGCAGGTCGAGCTGAAGGCGATTCAGGACGACGTCGGGATCACCTTCATCTACGTCACACACGATCAGGACGAGGCGCTGACGATGAGCGACCGGATCGCCGTCTTCAACGAGGGCCGCACCGAGCAGGTGGGCGCCCCCGCCGAGATCTACGAGCGGCCGGTGAACCGGTTCGTGACCGGCTTCGTCGGGATCTCCAACGTGCTGGAACGGGACGGCAGGCGGTTCACGGTGAGGCCGGAGAAGATCCGGATGCTCGAGCCCGCCGACGACGGCGCCGGGCTGCAAACCGAGCGCGGCGTGATCCGCGACGTCGCCTACGCCGGAATGGTGACTCGCTACCTGGTCGACCTCGATGCGGGCGGGGAGCTTCAAGTCGTCCGACTGAACCTCGAAACGTCCTCTGCGGAGGCGCTCGAGCAGCGCGGGCGGCAGGTAACTGTCGGATGGCGACCCGAGCAAGCGGTGGCCGTTCCGGAAGATCCGGAAGAGACACGAATGGAGGACCCCAAGTGAGACGACAACGAAGGTCCCACCCGGCAAGATTTGGGTGGATGTGCGCCGCCGGTGTGACCGCCGCCCTAGTCGCGATCGGATGCGGCGGCGGTGGTGGCAGCAGCACGACCCAGGAGCTGCAGAGCGTGGGCAAGGGCGAGGGCCAGCTGAACCTGGTCAACTGGCCGGGCTACGTCGAGCCCCAGTGGGTGAAGCCTTTCGAGCAGCAGAGCGGC
>VAYK01000200.1 GCA_005884985.1 Actinomycetota bacterium
CGTCCTGGTGCACATCATCGGAATGATGGGGACGCTGGTCTTCTGGGGCGCCAACCCGAGGGCACCGATCGGGGGTTGATCCCCGCACGCACCGAGGAGGATGAACGGCACAGATGGCTGACGAGACCACAGGCAAGACCCACGAGAGCGAGTCCTACGAGGAGCCGAGGGAGACGAGCTCCAGGGAGTCGGCACCCTCCTACGGAGAGTCGGCGCCCGAGTACAGGGAGTCGGCGCCCGAGCTCGGCGCCCTGAACCAGGACTACATCATCCCCGGGGTCGACCCGAGCGAGACGAACCCCTATCGTTGGCACACCGGCGAGAAACGCGATCACGGCGGCGAGGACTCGATCGAGATCATCGACCTGGTCAAGCAGTTCGGCCGCACCCGCATCCTCAACGGCCTCAACCTCGGCCTCCCCAACGACCAGATCTCGATGGTGCTCGGCCCCTCCGGCACAGGCAAGAGCGTCTTGATCAAGCACATCGTCGGCCTCCTGTACCCCGACGCTGGCGACGTCCTCGTGCACGGCGAGTCGGTCCCGAACCTGACCGACGACGAGCTGTTCGAGATGCGCAAGAAGTTCGGCCTCCTGTTCCAGGACGGGGCGCTGTTCGGCTCCATGGACGTGTTCGACAACACGGCCTTCCCTCTGCGGCAGCACACCGACAAGTCAGAGGACGAGATCGCAGAGATCTGCAACCGGCGGCTGCGCGAGGTAGGGCTCGCCGAGGCCACGCACAAGATGCCGAACGAGCTCTCGGGCGGGATGCGCAAGCGGGCCGGGTTCGCCCGGGCGCTGGTGCTCGACCCGGCGATCGTCATGTTCGACGAGCCCGACTCGGGCCTCGACCCGGTCCGCACGGCGCTGCTCTGTGAGCTGATCCGGGAAATCCACGAGGAGAACGGCGGCTGCTACCTGGTGATCAGCCACGACCTCAGCACGGCGCGCCGAATCGCCGACTTCCTCGCCGTGCTCTGGAAGGGCCGGAGCGTAGAGTCGGGCCCCGCCGACGAGCTGTTCAACTCGGACAACGAGTTCGTCGCCCAGTTCCTGAACGCGGAGACCGAGGGCCCGCTGGCGATGGACTAGCCGACGCGGCCGGGTGGCCGCGTCCCTAACCTGGTTCCGACGTGCGGATGAGGGACTTGTTGGCACGGATCGCCGGGCGGGCCGTCGAGCGGCCGACGCCGGTGATCGTGGCCGCGGTCCTGCTGACCCTGATCGGGGCGGTGGCCGCGCTGCGCCTGCAGGCCGACCGCAGCCCCGACTCGCTGGTCAACCGCGGCTCCGGTACCTACGCCGCCACGCAGACGTTCTACGACCAGTTCGGCGGCGAGCCGGTCGAGGTCCTCGTCAAGGGCGACCTGCGCCAGCTCCTGCTCACCGACAACGTCGGGCGCCTGCTGGCGCTGGAGGGCTGCCTGTCCGGCAAGGTGCAGGGCGGACGGGTGATCAACGGGCAGCCTGCGCCCCCGGCCTGTGCGGCGATCGCGCGGCTCGACCCGAGCACCGTCGTCTTCGGCCCGGCGACCTTCCTCAACCAATTCGCGATCCAGGCGAACAAGCTGCTCGGTCAGGAGACCCAGGCGACGAGCATCGAGGCACGGCGGGCGGCGCAGCGGGCTGCGGCGCAGGCGAAGAAGAACGGCCTTTCCGCGACCGCCCAGCAACAGGCCGCGCTGGCCGCTGGCCAGCAGGTGCTGACCCAGCTCCAGCAACGGCTCGTAAACCTCGCGCTCCAGTACGGGCAAACCGGCCTCCCGAGACTCAACGATCCGCGCTACGTCTCGTCGGTGATCTGCGACGACCGGCTCCCCGAATGCACCCCGAAGGCCCGGCTCTCGGGGATCGTCCCCAGCTCCGACGCGGCGCTGATCTCGGTTCGCCTGCGGCCCGGCCTCAGCGACTCCCAGCGCAGCGAGGCGATCTCGCTGTTCCGCGAGGCGGTCGCCGATCCGACCTTCCGGCTCCACAAGGGAGCTGCGTTCGGTACCCAGCCAAGCTACGTGGTCAGCGGCGTGCCGGTGGTCTTCGAGGGGCTGGCGCAGGAGCTCTCCACCCAGATCTTCATCCTCCTCGCGGCCGCCCTGGCGGCGATGGTGATCACCCTCGCCGCGGTCTTCCGGAGTCCGCTGAGGCTCCTCCCGCTGGCGATCGCTCTCGGCGCGACGGGCATCGTGTTCGGGTTCCTGTCGCTGGCCGGCGGCTCGCTGACCATGGCCTCGATCGCGGTCCTGCCGGTGCTGATCGGCCTCTCTGTCGACTACGCGATCCAGTTCCAGGCCCGCTTCCTCGAGGCGGTGCGAGCGGGCTCCTCTCCCCCTCGCGCCGCGGTGGAGGCGGCCGCCAGCGGTGGCCCGGTGATCGCGACCGCGGGTCTGGCCACGGTGGCCGGCTTCGCCGTGCTGGTGCTGTCGCCGATCCCGATGGTGCGCGGCTTCGCGCTCTTGCTCGTGCTGGGCATCGTGATCGCATTCGCGCTGGCGTTGACCGTGGGCCTCTCCGCGCTCTCCCTCCTACATCAGCCGCGGCTCTCCACGGAGCCGCCGGGTTCGGCAAGGCTCGTGGGGGGCCGTGGTCGCCTGCGCTCGGCGTTCGGCCCTTCGTCGCGCCTGGGGGCGGCGTTCGCTCGGCCGCGCGCCGCGGTCGCGCGCGCCGCCACGCGCCTGCGGGAGCTGGGCGCAGCGCTCGGCTGGCGGGGGCGGGCGGCAGGCAGGCGCGCCCTCGCCCTCTCGATCGCGGCCCCGGGCAGGGTGCTCGCGATCGCCGCCCTGGTGGCGATCGTCGGGTGGGGTGTGGGGACTCGGATACCGGTGATCTCCGATATCCGCCAGCTCGTGCCGCGCGATCTGCCGGCGCTCCAGAACGTCGACCAGCTCGAGCAGGCTACGGGCATCTCGGGGCTCACCTACGTCACCGTCACCGCGCCCGACCTCAGCGATCCGGCAGTGATCTCCTGGATGCACGACTTCGAGCAACGCGTCCTTGAGCGGCACGGGTTCAGCGGTCGATACCCGTCCTGCAAGGCCGCGCAGACCCAGATCTGCCCCGAGACCTCACTCCCCGACTTCCTCTACGCCGGCGGGGAGACTGCCCCCAGCCGGCAGCGGATCAAGAACGACCTGCGCCTGCTCCCGCAATACGTCGCCCAGGCGCTGGTCACCACCGATCCGGCCACCGGCAAGCTCGGCAACACGGGCGTGATCACTTTCGGGATCAAGGTGATGCCGTTCGACCAGCAGAAGCAGCTGATCGACGACATTCGGGCCCAGGTCAACCCGCCCGGCACCGCCAACGACCCGCCCCCGGGCGTGAGCGCCCAGGTCCTGGGGCTTCCCGTGCTGGCGGCCGACGCAAACTCCGCGCTTTCTGGGAGTCGCTACCTGGTGACGATCGCCGGATTGCTTGCGGTCGCGCTGGTCCTGATCGCCGCCTACCGCTCGGCGAGCCGGGCGCTCGTGCCGCTGATCCCGATTGTGCTCGCTACCGGCTGGTCCTCCCTGGTGCTCTGGGTGGCGGGCGTCCCGCTCAACCCGATGTCGGCGACGCTCGGCGCTCTCGTGATTGCCATCGCGACGGAGTTCAGCGTCCTGCTCTCGGCCCGCTACCACGAGGAGCGCCGCCGCGGGGGCACGATGGGGGAGGCGCTTCGCCGGGCCTACGCGCGCACCGGGGCAGCGGTGCTCGCGTCCGGAGTCACCGCGATCGCCGGCTTCGCTGTGCTGG
>VAYK01000201.1 GCA_005884985.1 Actinomycetota bacterium
CTGCGCGGGCGCACGATCATCAACCTGTTCTACGAGTCGAGCACTCGCACGAGCTCTTCCTTCGAGCTGGCAGCGAAGCGGCTGTCGGCCGACGTCATCACGGTAAAGGCGGCCGGCTCCTCGATCGACAAGGGCGAGTCGCTGAAGGACACGATCGCGACCCTGAGCGCCTACGGGCCCGAGGCAATCGTGATTCGCTCCCCACACGCGGGCGCGGCCGAGCTCGTCGCGCGCTGGAGCGACGCCGCGGTGATCAATGCCGGCGACGGCAAGCATGAGCACCCCAGCCAGGCGCTGCTCGACGTCTACACGCTCCGGCGGCGACTCGGGACGCTGGAGGGCAAGCGGATCTGGATCGTCGGGGATGTGCTGCACAGCCGCGTGGCCCGCTCCAACGTGCTCGCCTTCGGCGCCATGGGGGCCGAGGTGACGGTCTGCGGGCCGCCAACCCTGATTCCGCGCGGGTTCGAAACGGCGCTTGGGTGCCGGGTCTCCTACGACCTCGCCGGCCTCGGCGAGGCCGACGTGGTCTACGCGCTGCGCATGCAGCGGGAGCGGATGCGCGAGTCCTTCGTGCCTTCGATCCGCGAGTACGCGGCCCAGTATCAGATCGACTCGCGGCGGCTCGGCTCGCGTCAGCTGCTCATGCATCCGGGCCCCGTGAACCGTGGCATCGAGCTCTCGCCCGAGGTGATCGACGGCCCGCAATCGCTGATCGCCGAGCAGGTCGAGAGCGGGCTGGTGGTGCGGATGGCGATCCTGTACGAGCTGCTCGCGGGCGGGCGGCCGCGCGGCGGCGCCCGCGCCGGCGACCCCGACCAGCTCCCCGGGCCGACGCCCATCAAGGAGCCCGCGTGAGCGACTCGGGATCGATCGCGTCGTTGGATTGGCGCGGCGGAAACGGGACGGCCGTGGGCGACCTCGTGCTGCGGCGAGCGTTGGTCCTCGACCCTCGTGCCGGCATCGACGGCACATACGACGTCGTCGTGCGCGACGGCGAGATCGCCGAGCTCGCCGACCCGGGAAGCGCCGGGCCGCCGTCACCTGCGGCCGGGGGTGAAGGCGAGCTGATCGAGGCCGAGGGCAGGGCCGTGTTCCCGGCCTTCTTCGACCCTCACGTCCACCTCCGCACGCCGGGCGACGAGGACGAGGAGGACCTCGAGACCGGCACGCGGGCCGCGGCGGCGGGAGGCTACTGCGGGATCCTGGCGATGGCCAACACGCAGCCGCCCGTGGAGACGGCCGCGGACATTCGCGCCCTGCGCGAGCGAGCTGCCGACGACGCCTCCGTTCCCACTGGATTTCTGGCCTGCGTCACCCGCGGCATGGAGGGCGAGGAGCTGGCCGAGATGGCCGAGCTGCACGACGCCGGGGCGGCCGGGTTCTCCGACGATGGCCTGCCGATCTCGAACGCGCGCGTGCTGCGCCGCGCGCTTCAGTACCAACGGCTCGTGGGAGCTCAGATCGCGCTCCACGAAGAGGACCACGATCTGTCGCGACCCGCCGGCGCGCACCAGCCGCACCTCGGCGGCGCCATGCATGAGGGGCCGGTCTCGGCCGCCCTGGGCCTCGCCGGTATCCCCTCCGTCGCCGAGTCGACGATGATCGCCCGTGACGCCGCGCTGGCCGCCTACGAGGCTGCACGCATCCACGTCCAGCATCTGTCGGCTCGCGAGTCGGTCGAGGCGGTCGCCGCCGCAAAGCAGGCGGGGGTCGAGATCACCTGCGAGGCGACGCCCCATCATCTGACGCTCACCGACGAGGCGGTCAGGAGCCTCGATGCGCGGTTCAAGATGAACCCGCCGCTTCGCTCCGAAGACGACCGCCAGGCGCTGATCGATGGTCTGCGCTCGGGCGTGATCGACTGCGTCGCCACCGACCACGCGCCCCATTCGGTGGACGAGAAGGAGGTCCCGTTCGAGGAGGCGGCGATGGGCGTAACCGGGCTGGAGACGGCGTTCTGTGTCCTGCACACCGACCTGGTCCTGCCCGGGGTGCTCGAGCTGGCCGTCCTGGTCGACCGGATGAGCGCCGGGGCGGCCCCGTTCGGGCTCGAGCTTCCCAGTCTCGCCCCGGGAAACGAGGCGAACTTGGTGCTCTTCGACCCCGAGGCCGAGTGGGAGGCCGGCGCCGAGGGCTGGGAGAGCCGCTCCCACAACTCCTGCTTCGCGGGCCGGGCCCTGCGTGGCCGGGTGCTGATGACCGTGGTCGCCGGCCGGGTCGCCTACCGCCAGCGCAGTTTCGCGATGGGGGTGGCATGAGCGGGCAGAAGCTTGACCCAGAGCGGGCTGCTCTCGTGGTGATCGACGTTCAGGAGGGGTTCCGGAAGGCGGTGCCGAGCTTCGAACAGATCGCCGAGGCGACCGCTGCGCTGGTCAAGGGGGCGAAGGCGGTCGGGGTCCCGATCGTGGTCACCGAGCAGTATCCGAAGGGCCTCGGCACCACCGCGCCCGAGGTCGCGGACCATCTGCCCGAGGACCTGGCTCCGATCGAGAAGGTCTGCTTCTCCGCCACGGAGGCCGAGGGCTTCGACCTCGCCGGTCGAGACCAGGCGCTGGTCTGCGGGATCGAGGCGCACGTCTGCGTCAACCAGACGACGCTCGACCTGCTCGACGAGGGAGTCGAGGTGCACGCTGCGCGCGACGCGGTGGGGTCGCGCTTCGACGAGAACCGTGAGGTCGGGCTGGCGAAGGCCGAGCGCGCCGGGGCTGTGATCACGAGCGTCGAGACGGCGCTGTTCGAACTCGTTGGCCGCGCCGGGACCGACCAGTTCAAGCAGGTGCAGAAGGTGGTTCTCGAATACGCGCCAAATCCGTCATGAGCGGGTACGTGCTGCTGGAGGATGGCGCCCGCTTCGATGGTGAGCTGCGCGGGGGCGGCGAATGGGTCACGGGCGAGGTGGTCTTCAACACCGCGATGACGGGCTACCAGGAGTCGGTGACCGACCCCTCCTACGCGGGCCAGATCATCACCTTCACCTATCCACTGATCGGCAACTACGGCGTCGCGGCGGCGGCCATGGAGTCCGATCGAGCCCAGGCGCGGGGGGTGATCATGCGCGAGGCCAAGAACAGCGAGGACGCCGCCGACGCCGAGGGCGGCTGGCTCGACTGGCTTCGCGACAGCGAGGTGCCCGCGATCGACGAGGTGGACACCCGGGCTCTCGTGCGCCACATCCGCGACCGGGGGGCGATGCGGGGCGGGATCTTCCCCGCCGAGCTCGCCGAGACCGAGGCGCGGGAGCGGGTCGCGGCAGAGCTGCCGATGAGCGGCGCCGACCTCGCCCGAAAGGTGTCGCCTGCCGAGCCGGTCGAGCTGGGCGCCGACCGCGGGTCGGCGGCCTCCGGGCCCCACGTGGTCGGCATCGACACCGGCATCAAGCACAGCATCCTTCGCCAGCTCCGGGAGCGCGGCTGCCGGGTGACCCTGCTGCCATGCGGCGCCAGCCCCGACGCGGTTTTGGCCCGGGATCCCGATCTGATCTTCCTCGCCAATGGCCCCGGCGATCCCGCGGCGCTCGACTACGTGGTGCGGACGGTCCGCGAGCTGGTCGGGAAGCGGCCCATTTTTGGTATCTGCCTCGGCCACCAGCTTCTGTGCCGCGCGGTGGGCCTCGAGACCTTCAAGCTGCCCTTCGGCCACCGTGGCGCCAACCACCCGGTCAAGGATCTGGCCACGGGGCGGATCGAGATCACCTCCCAGAACCACGGCTTCGCGGTCCGGGGGCCGCATGGCGAGTCCCGGATCGAGGGTGACGAGCCGATCCGCTGGGAGACCGACTTCGGCGCCGCCGAGCTCTCGCACCTGAACCTCTACGACCGCACGGTCGAGGGCCTCGTGCTCAAGGACGTTCGGGGAGCCACCGTCCAGTACCACCCCGAGGCGGGCCCCGGCCCGCACGACGCCCGCTACCTGTTCGATCGCTTCCTGGAACTGGCGAATGCCTAGGCGCGACGACATTCACAAGATCCTCCTGATCGGCTCGGGCCCGATCGTCATCGGTCAGGCAGCGGAGTTCGACTACTCCGGCGCGCAGGCGTGCAAGGTGCTGCTCGCAGACGGCTTCGAGGTGGTGCTCGTCAACTCCAATCCGGCCACGATCATGACCGACCCCGAGTTCGCCCACCGCACCTACATCGAGCCGCTGACGCTGGAGTCCGTGGAGCGGATCATCGAGCGCGAGCAGCCCGAGGCGCTCCTGCCCACCCTCGGGGGCCAGACCGCACTCAACCTCTCGACTACGAGGCGATCCGTCGCGCCGAGGATCGCGAGGCCTTTCGCGACACCATGGAGGGCGCCGGGCTCCGGGTTCCGTGGTCTGAGATCGTGCGCAACGTCGGCGAGGCGGAGCGGGCGCTGGCCGAGGGGCGCATCGAGCTTCCGGCGATCGTGCGGCCCGCGTACACGCTGGGCGGCGAGGGCGGCGGGGTGGGGCGAACCGAGACCGAGCTTCGCCAGGTCGTCTCCGAGGGCCTGGCCGCGAGCCCGATCAACCAGGTGCTGGTCGAGGAGTCGGTGCTGGGCTGGGGCGAGTTCGAGCTCGAGGTGATGCGCGACCGCAACGACAACGTGGTCGTCGTCTGCTCGATCGAGAACGTCGACCCGATGGGCGTCCATACCGGAGACAGCGTCACCGTGGCTCCCGCCCAAACGCTGACCGACCGTCTCTACCAGGAGCTGCGCGACCAGGCCCTGCGGGTGATCCGCGCCGTCGGGGTGGAGACGGGCGGCTCGAACATCCAGTTCGCCGTCGACCCGCACACCGGCGAGGTCGTGGTGATCGAGATGAACCCGCGCGTCTCGCGCTCCTCGGCGCTGGCCTCGAAGGCGACCGGGTTCCCGATCGCGAAGATCGCCGCCAAGCTGGCGGTTGGGTACGCGCTCGAGGAGATCCCCAACGACATCACCCGGGCGACCCCCGCCTCCTTCGAGCCGACGATCGACTACGTGGTCACGAAGGTGCCGCGGTTCGCGTTCGAGAAGTTCCCCGGCGCCGAGGGGAGCCTGTCGACGCACATGAAGTCGGTGGGGGAGGCGATGGCGATCGGCCGCACCTTCCGCGAGTCATTCGCGAAGGCGATGCGCTCGCGCGAGCTCGACTCCGAGGCGCAGATACCCGAGGACACGGGCGAGCTGCTCAACCGCCTCGTGACTCCGGCACCCGACCGTTACGACCTGATCCTCGAGGCGTTCCGGCGCGGGGTTCCCCCGGCCACGGTGGGCGAAAGGACCGCGATCGACCCGTGGTTCCTCCGCGAGCTGAGGGCGCTGGCGACGGAGGGGGACGGCACCGCGTCGCTGGTCCGCACCTTCAAGTCGGTCGACACCTGCGCGGCGGAGTTCGAGGCCCGCACCCCGTACTACTACTCCGCTCACGAGCGTCCTGCAAGAGACCCGGCCGCGCCCGTAGTGGGACACGAGGACGCGGCCGGCATAAAAGTCAGCGAGCCACGGAGGCCGAGCGGTGGCGAAACCGAGCGCCAGCGGGCGACGGGACGGAGCCTGCTGGGCGAGGTGCAGCGTGGCGACCGCGCGTCGGTTGTGATTCTCGGCTCGGGCCCGAATCGGATCGGGCAGGGGATCGAGTTCGACTACTGCTGCGTGCATGCTGCGATGACGGTGCGTGACTCCGGCCGCGATGCGGTGATGATCAACTGCAACCCGGAGACCGTCTCCACCGACTACGACACCTCGGACCGTCTCTACTTCGAGCCGCTGACCGCCGACGACGTGCTGGCGGTGATCGAGGCCGAGCGCCCCGAGGGCGTGATCGTCCAGTTCGGCGGCCAGACGCCGCTGAAGCTCGCCCGAGCGCTCGAGGAGGCCGGGGCGCACCTGCTGGGCACGCCGGTGGAGGCGATCGACCTGGCCGAGGATCGCGGCCGGTTCGGGGCGCTCCTGCGCCGGCTCGGCATCGCCCACCCCCCCTACGGCACCGCGCTGTCGGCCGACGAGGGGGCGGTGATCGCGGAGGAGGTCGGCTTCCCCCTGCTGGTGCGCCCCTCGTACGTGCTCGGAGGCCGGGCAATGGAGATCTGCTACACGGCCGAGGGGCTTGCCGCCTATCTGGAGCAGCACGTGAAGGCCGACCAAGAGCACCCGCTGCTGCTCGACCGATTCCTCGAGGACGCGATCGAGGTGGACGTCGACGCGCTCGCCGACGGCGAGGACGCACGGGTCGCCGGGATCATGCAGCACGTCGAGGATGCCGGCGTTCATTCCGGGGATTCGGCCTGCGTGCTTCCGCCGATGAGCCTTGGAGAGGAGATGCTCGCGGAGATCGGCGAGACCACCCGGCGGATCGCGCTGGAGCTCGGCGTGATCGGGCTGATCAACGTCCAATACGCGGTCGCCGGTGGCCAGCTCTACGTTCTGGAGGCGAATCCGCGCGCCTCGCGGACGGTGCCGTTCGTCTCCAAGGCGATCGGCGCCCCACTGGCCAAGATCGCCTGCCGGCTCATGCTGGGGGAAAGCCTCTTTGACCAGGAGCTCCCCGAAGCGCCCAGCGACCACGTCAGCGTCAAGGAGGCGGTGCTGCCGTTCGCGCGCTTCGCCGGCGCCGACTCGGTGCTCGGCCCGGAGATGAAGTCGACCGGCGAGGTGATGGGGATCGCCTCCGACTTCCCCACGGCCTTCGGCAAGGCCCAGTCGGCCGCCGGCATCGCCCTGCCACGCGAGGGGACGGTGTTCATCACCGTTACCGACACCGACAAGCCGGCCGCCATGCAGCTCGCCGCCCGCTTCCACGACCTCGGGTTCCGGATCATCGCCACACGCGGGACCGCGCAGGCGATCTCACGCATGGGCGTGCCGGTGAAGGGGATCAACAAGATCG
>VAYK01000202.1 GCA_005884985.1 Actinomycetota bacterium
AGGCGCGCCACCGCTGCGAGATCAAGCAACCGCAACCGCTCGGCCTGCTCAAGCGCCCGCTCGAGCTGATCTGGCCACACCGTTCCGGCGAGATCCAGCAACGTCCGGGCCACGCTGGTAACGGGAATGCCGTCGCGCTCGGCTCGATCCGCGGCAAGCGGGCGGCGAGCGCTGTGTACGCAGATGCCGCGAAGGCTCCTGCGGCCGCGCTTGGCCGCCCTGACGTGCACCCGGGAGCCGGCATAAGGAAAAGCTCCCACAACGCGGCGGCACTGCGGTGGCTGAGGAGCGCTTGGTCGCCGCACGCAAGCACGGCGGCAAGCAGGCGGCCGGGTCCAGCTATACGTGGGTGACCGACCGCGTAGACGGCTGGGTGGAGGAACTGAAGACGGCCCTTGCGATCACCTGATCGGCCCCCGCTTCCCCCCGGCTCGCCCCCCACTCGCCGCCGCTTCCCCCCCACTCGCCGCCGCTTCCCCCCACTCGCCGCCGCTTCCCCTCCACTCACCGCCGCCTCCCCCCGAGGTGGCTGCTCTCGTTCATCTATTTGATGAATAAAGACAGCCACGTCCGGGATCGGGGGCATCCTCGCTGCCAAAGACGCACGCGGGGCCGCCGAGATGCGCTGAAAGGCGGCCGGAGATGCGCCGAAAGGGCCGCCGAGATGCGCTGAGAGGCCGCGAAATGCGTTGATGCGCTGAAATCGAGACGGCTCGCCATCCGGGGCCGCGATCCGTCCCCCGGATCGGCGATCCGTCCCCCGCATCGGCGAGTATTTCTCAACACGTCCCCGACATGACGCCCGTCTCGAGAGGAGGGCCACATGGACAACGACCGTTACGCCCGCTACGGAGCCGCGACCGGGATCATCGCCGTGGTCCTGATCAGGGTCGGCTACGGGATCGCGACCCCGAACATCCCCAAGGTGAGCGCGTCGGCCGACGACTGGCTGAGCTGGGTGACCGGCCATCAGAACCAGATCCAGTTCGGCACAACGATCACCGCCGTGGGGCTGTTCTTCTACATCTGGTTCCTGGGCAGTCTGCGCAGCGCCTTGAGCGCGGCCGAGGGGGGCAGCGGACGGCTCGCCTCAATTGCCTATGGCGGGGGTCTCGTCAGCGCTGGCTTCTTCGTCATCGGCCTCACCGCGATCCAGGCGGCGGCGTTCCGAACCGACGCCCCGGCCGACGTGGTTCGCGGGCTGGGCGACATCGCCAACGTCTGCGGCGCCCCCGCAGCCGGAGGGTTTACGGCCCTGTTCGCGGCAACTGCAATCGTCGGCTACCGGCACAAGGCCGTACCGGCGCCCGTTGCCGGATTCTCGGCCCTCGCCGCAATCACGCAGCCGCTCGCCCTCGGCGCGGGGGTGACCGACAGTGGCGCCTTCGCGGCGGACGGCGTACTCGGCCTCTGGGTGCCGGTCATCACCTTTGCGATCGCGATCCTCACCCTGAGTGGGGCCCTGTACCGCCGGCCCGCGCCAACGGGCGGCGGCGCTCAGTAGGTCTCGACGATCTCGTACAGCGTCGTGCGCTGGGCCGGCTGGCGGCCGGCCCGGCGCGCGGCGGCGATCAGCTTTGGCGGGTCGAGCCGGACACCGTGGTGCGAGCCGGCCATGCGGGAGATGTTCTCCTCCATCAGGGTGCCGCCGAGGTCGTTGACGCCCCAGCGCAGGCTCTCGGTCGCGGCATCGAGCCCCATCTTCACCCAGCTCGCCTGGAGGTTGGGAATCGTCCTGCCGAGCGCGAGCCGGAAGGCGGCGGTGTGCTTCAGGTTCTCGTCGCGAGAGATCTCCTCGACGCCGTGGGTGCGACCGAGCAGCGTGTTGAAGGGGATGAAGCTGAGCGGCACGAACTCGGTGATCCCGCCGGTGCGCTCCTGGAGCTCGCGGACCACACGCATGTGGCGGGCCAGCTCCCAAGGCTCCTCGATGTGACCGAACATCACGGTCGAGGTCGAGCGTAGGCCGGAGCGGTGGCAGGCCTCGACGATCTCCACCCAGCGGGCGACCGGGAGCTTGTTCGGCGAGATCCGGGCCCGCACGCCGTCGTGCAGGACCTCCGCCCCGGTCCCCGGCGTCGACCCGAGGCCGCACTCCAGGAGGTACTCGAACACCGCCTCGGGGCTCTTTGCGGAGCGCTGGCACATGAAGTGGATCTCCATCGGCGAGTAGGCGTGCAGGTGGATTCGTGGCGCCACCTCCTTGACGAGCCGTAGCCAGCGGCCGTAGTGCTCGAGCGTGTAGTCGGGATGGATGCCGCCCTGCATGCAGATCTCGGTTGCCCCGTAGTCGACCGCCTCCTGCACCCGGGCCCGGAAGTCGTCCTCGGTCACGTGGTAGGCGTCGGGAGAGCGGCGCCCCTGGCCGAAGCCGCAGAACGCGCACCCGACGACGCAGATGTTGGTGAAGTTGATGTTGCGGTTGACCACGAACGTCACCCGCTCGCCGGCCAGCTCGGCGCGGAGCTCGTCGGCCGCCGCTCGCATCTCCTCGATCACCTGGGGCCGCGTCTCGGCGAACAGGGAGGTCAGCTCCTCCTCGGTCAGCGCCTCTCCCCGGCGCCCTTTCTCGATCGCCCGCGGGGCGACGTCCGGGGGGATGACCCGCTCGGTGCGGCGGCCGGAGCCCTTGCGCGGGATGAAGCTCCAGTACTTGAGCTTGACCACGTCGAGGACGCTCTGCTCCATCCACCCGGGATCGAGGTATTGCGGGTAGGCGCAGAGCCGCTCTGTGAGGGCATAGCCCTGCGGTTGGAGGCGCTTTCGCACCTGGTGCGGGCTCGGGAAGGCCTGCTCGGGCGAGATATGGTCGCCGTTCGCGGACAGGCCGCCGAGGTCGGTCGCCCCGTCGGCGACCAGCTCGTCCCACCAATCGGCGAGGTTCGGTGGCACCTGGATGCCGACGTCGGGCATCAGGCGCCGGCACTCCCGAACCAGCAGCTTCATGTCGTCGAGCGCGATCGGGGTGGCCCATTCCGGAAGCGGTCCCTCCTCGCGGCCGGCCTCCCCGCCCCCGGCCCAGCGCTCACGAGCAGCATCGTCGGCGATCTCGGCGACCTCGCGGCCGTAGTAGTTGGGATGGGGAACGAAGTTCTGGAGGATCACCTCCTGGATGTGCCCGTGGCGCTCGTTGACCGCCGCCAGCGCCTCGAGCGAGGCGATCCGCTCCTCCTCCGTCTCGCCGATCCCGACCAGGATGCCGCTCGTGAACGGGATCCGAAGCTCGCCCGCCGCCTCGATCGTCCGCAGGCGCTCCG
>VAYK01000203.1 GCA_005884985.1 Actinomycetota bacterium
TCCTCCTCCTCCTCCGCCGCCGCGCATGGGCGGAGGTCCTCTGGGCCCGCCGCCGCTGCCCGGAAGCTACGGGGCCGCGTCACCCGTCCCTCCCATGGCCGCGCCGCCGCTCGCGCCCAAGAAGGGACGCTCCCCCGTCTTCTGGATAGGCCTCGGCTGCTGCGGTTGCCTCGCGCTCGTCCTCGTTTTCGTCGGCCTCGTCGGCGGGTTCGCGGTCTTCGCCACTCGCGGCGCGGTCGAGGCGGTGCGGGCGCAGCTCACCGAGATCAAGGCCGGCAACATGGATGCGGCCTACAAGCGCATGAGCAATGCGTATCGGCAGTCGCACACCGAGACGGACTTCGGGGCGTTCGTCGCGCGCCACCCGGGCCTGAAGGAGAACAGCGATTCCACCTTCACCACGCGGAACGTCCAGAACGACAAGGCCCAACTCGCGGGCTACCTCATGGCCGCCTCCGGGGCCAAGGAGACCGTCCGCTACGAGCTCGTGAAGGATGGTGACTGGAAGATCGACGACATCAAGTTCGAGGGCGAGTCGGCCGCGACCGCGCAGGCGGGCGGCGGGGGCGGGGGCCCGGGAGAGGCCCTCCAGATCGAGACCCTCTTCGTCCACAAGGAGCCGGCGGGCAGCGGTACGCGCGTCGACATGAAGGTGCGCGTCACCGGGTTCTCGGTCAAGCCCGAAGGTGACGCGTACCGGATGGACCTGGCCGAGGACCTCGAGACCATCGGGCCCGACGGGCAGCGTCTGCCGGCCCTCAGCCGCATGGGCCTGGAAACGCTGCACGACCGGACGCCCCAGGCCACGGGCGCGGCCGCCGAGTTCGCGAACACGCTCACCTTCACCAACAGTCCCGCCCCCGGCTCCTACGCCGCCCGCCTCACCATCCGCGATCACGTGGGGCAGAACCTCAAGGCGCACGAGGTCCGCTTCGACCTGCCCTGACCCCGGCGGCGCCCCCCTCCCCCGCCTGATACGATCGCTACGTGCCGGCCTGGACTCCCCACCCCGAACCCACGGAAGTACGCCACGAGAAGAGCGCGCGCCGCGTCGTCGTCTCCTGGGATGACGGTCACGCCTCGACCTATCCACTCGACTACCTGCGGAGCTGGTGCCCATGCGCGGGATGCCAGGGCCACGACCCGGTGGCGAAGTACCTCGACCTCCACGGGCAGGAGCTCACCCATCTCGAAGGCGTCGGCAACTATGCGCTCGGGCTGACGTGGCAGGACGGGCACAACACGGGGATATACAGCTTCCGGCTGCTGCGCGGGCTGTGCCCCTGTGACGACTGCGGGGGCGAGAAGAGATAGGCCCGCGCCTAGGGCGCCGCGGCCAGACGGAACCGGCGATCGTCCCGCGCCGTCGCCACCGCGTTTGCGTATTCCGTGGAAGACAGGTACTCGCGCAGGGGGGGACTCAGCGCCGCCACCATGTCGCCCGGAGACCAGGTCACGGGCTCACCCGTAGAGGCGTCCAGGACGCGTCCGGCCTGGAGGGCGGCGGAGGCCTCCGCCACCGGCACCCCCGCCAGGTCGCGGCCGAGGGCCTCGAACCGGCCCTGCTCCGCCGCGGAGAGGAACGCGAACGGTGGCGCGTAGAACTTCGCGTTGTGGTAGTACGCGGGCACGTTCACGAGCGCGTCCTTGCCCCACTGGGCCGCCCAGCCCAGGACGCGCGTGTAGAGCTGGCGGCCCAGGCCGAGGCCGGGATACGTCTGTCCGGGCAGCCGCGGCCGCTCGCGCGTGAAGACGGCGCGCGGATCCTGGAGGGCGAGCCATCCTCGGCCATGCGCAGGTCGATCAGGCTCTCGCCGGAGCCGGCCGGGCTCACGAGCAGCCGATGCTCGCTCCCCTCGGCCTCTATGCGCACGCCCAGGTCGACGTAACCGCGCGCCCTGAGCGCCTCCGTCACCCCCGCCTGGTCCAGCTCCACGCACAAGGCGGTCAAGCCGAGCCGGCCCAGGTAACGAGCGGGCACGCCGCCGTCGACCGGGGCCAGGTCCGAGGCCTCGAGGGCGATCGCCGCGTCTGCCCGTTCCACGGGCGCCGGCGGACGCGCGCGCTTCACCGGCGGCGCTCCGCCGGCTCCAGGTGCACGACCACGTCGACGATCTCCGGATGGTTCGACATGACCGCTTCCTCGATGCGGTCGGCGACGTCGTGGGCCGCGCGCAGGCTCATCTTGCCGTCCACGTGCACGATCATGTCGACGTAGACGGCGCCCGGGCCGCCGCGCGTCCGGATCTCACGGCAGTGCTGGACTCCGGGCACGTCCATGACGACCCTGGAGAGCGTCTCGCCGGGGATCATGGCGCGGTCGGTCAGGGTGTGGAAGGAGCCCACCATGATGCGCGCGGCCAGGATCGCGATGAAGGCGGCGATGCCGATGGCCACCACGCTGTCCATCCAGGGCACGCCCGCCTTGGCCCCGGCGAAGGACGCGATGACACCGAGCGTCACGTAGATGTCCGACCGCGTGTGCGCGGCGTCGGCGATGAGGTACGCGCTGGCGAGCTTGCGTCCCTGGCGCGCCTCGTAGGCGGCGACGAAGAGGTTGACGGCCAGGGTCACGCCCATCACCACCCAGTTGATGACGCCGATCTCGGGCAGGCGCGACCGGCCGGCGGCGCTGAGCGACTGCTCGAAGACGTTGTAGGCGAGGCCGAGAAGCGCGAAGCCGATGAGGAGCGTGGCCGCGGTCTCGAACTTGCGGTGCCCGTAGGGGTGGCCCTCGTCCGGCGGCGCGTAGGCGAAGGTGGTGACCACGAGGCCGATGACGTTGTTGGAGCCGTCCATCAGGCTGTGGTACCCGTCGGCGACCATGGACAGGCTGCCCGTGAGCTTGCCCACGACGATCTTGCTCCCGCTGACCACGACGTTCAGGAGAAGCGTGATCCAGAGGACGCGCCGCACCCCGGCCTTGGCGACGTCCGCGCGCACGGCGGTGACGGTGGCCATCACTTCATCCGCGCGCCCTTCTCCTCGGTGGCGAAGATCCAGCCCACGACCTTGCCGGGCTGGATCTTCTCCTCCGCGCCCCAGAACTGGCGGTCGCGGAGGAACCGGGAGGAGGTGTCGCGCTCGGAGATGGAGTCCATCTCTTCGCGAATGCGGGTGAAGCGGTCGCGCCAGCGCGCCATGTTCGCCTCGCGCAGGTCCACCCAGCCCGCGCCCGCCCACGCTTCCAGGCGCTCCGCCGTCACCTCGAACGTCTCGTCGTCGCGGGTGGTGGGGGGGATCTTGCACTCCGGCCCGCGCAGGACGCGCCCGTCGGGCATGAGGATGGGAATGCCGATGGAGATGATGTCGCGCCGGCAGGCGGCGTCGGTGGTCACGCGGGCGGCGGCCCGGAGCGACATCTCGAAGGGCGCGCTGTCCCGCACGCGGTCCATCGACCCGTACTCGCGCCGCAGAAGGTGCGCCTCGAAGAGGAGCTTGCTCAGGCGCGGGGGGCCCAGGTTCTCGAAGGCCACGCTGGACACGCCCTTCTCGTTCTCGAGCGCGCGCAGCTTCTCGAGCGCCCAGTGGCGCATGAGCCCCGCGCGGTAGGTCGGCCCCATGACCGCGTTGTCAAGGGCGTTGATGACGTCGTGGCCCGTGTTGCCGCCGAGGACGAACTCCATCTGCTCGCCGGTCGTGATCGCGCTGAACTCCTCGAGCGAGAAGATGCCGTTCTCGCCGGTGTCGATGAACACGCTCTTGAGCGTCTCGCCGGTGGGGGTGCCTGCGGCGGCGTCGTGCGGCCGGAAGACGGAGCCGGGGGCGGCGGGCTGGGCCCGCTCGGGATCGATGTCGTAGAGCGGGACGGGGCGGCCGCCGCGCAGGACCTCGCCGTACCCGATGCGCTTCCAGGCGATGGCGGCCGCGGGCTTGATCTCCTTCGTGATGGGGCCGCCGGGCGTGCGCGCCATCAGGAAGAGCAGCAGGGTGTGGGCTCCGGCCAGCGCGCTCTTGGAGAGCAGGACGCGCGAGGGCTTCTCCTCGGAATGGGTGTACGGGATGTTCAGGCCCATCCCGCCCGTGCCCGAGGTGCCGATCTTCACGTAGGCGCGCGTGCCCGCCTTGACCATCGCCTGGTACAGCACCTGCACGTGGCGGATGAGCTGCGGCACGTAGTCGGCGACGAGCAGGGTCTCCAGGCTCTCGCGCAGATCGCCCCCGTCCTTGAGGACCTGGTAGGCGTTGCGGCTCGTCTTGTAGATGTCCTGGTAGGCGATGCCGGTCGCGGTGTTGATGGCGTCCACGATGACGTCCGGCCGCCGCTCCGTGATGAGCTGGTAGAGGTAGTACTGGGCAGCCGCGGCGTCGGAGAGCGGCTCGATGAGGCTCTCGATCAAGCGCGTGCGCAGGGCGCGGTCGCTGAACAGCTCGCGCCGCGGCCGGTCCTTGACGTCGGTGAACGCGAAGACGTCGCCCCATGCCGTTTGCAGAGCGGTTCCTTGCGCCTCGCTCTGCAAGCTTTCCGTTGCTTCCTCCGCTTCGTGACGGTGGAGAGACAGGAGGGTCATCTCCCTCGGCTTCTCCTGCATCAGACGGCGCGCGACGGCCTGCCCCACCAGGCCGTAACCGCCCAGGATCAGGACGCTCTTGCCGCGGATGTCCATGGCTCAGGAAGTATAGGCCGCGAAGAGAAGACTGACGCCACGATTCAGGGGCGCCAACATCGTGCGCCTACAGGCGATGGATGTGGTCGACCTGAGCGGGGCCTGTGTCGCTGCATTCACCCGCAGGTTGCGCGACACCGGAGCGAGCGCGCGCACTGCTTTACGTGGGGTGAACAAGTTCCAGCGCGCGCGCGCGTCCCCGCGGAAGGCGACCACACCATCGCATGGTGGGCGCACGCCGTTGGCGCTTGGTGCGGCCGCGGCCGCGGGCTACGCTTCCTGCTCCCGGACGAGGTCCACCTTCCCGATGCCCTGGAAGAGGCTCAAGAACGCGGCGTACAGGAATCCGAACTGGAAGAGCAGGATGAAGGGCAGGGTGCCGAAGATCTCGTTGCTGGCCGCGTAGTACGCCATCACGGTGAAGTAGGCCCCGAGCAGGAGCTCGACGAAGGGCACGAAGTTGAGGCTGCCGCGGTACCGCTTGAGCCTCCAGTCGTCGCCCGCGGCCTCGACGCGGTACTTGGGCGTGCGCGTGAACTCGGAGTCCATTCCGAGCAGCGCCTCGATCACCGCCTTCGCGTTGTTCACGCTGAGGCCGATGCCCACCGAGAGCACCGCGGGCAGGTACTTGAGGCGGGAGGGCCACGCCTCCCCGAAGATCTCGCGCTGGCTCATCAGGTAGAACGAGCACACGCTCATGGTCGCGCCGATGAACAGGGGGACGTCCACGATCAGCATCTCGTACCAGCCCATGTTGTAGCGGATGACCATGGCCGGGAACATCAGGATCGAGAGCACGATCATGAGCGGGTAGGCGAAGTTCGCGGTCAGGTGGAACGTCGACTCCACCTTGATGGAGAGGGGCAGGTCCGAGGCCAGGATCTTCGGAAGGAGCTTCTTGCAGGTCTGGACCGAGCCCTTGGCCCAGCGATGCTGCTGGCTCTTGAACGCGTTCATCTCCACCGGGATCTCCGCGGGCGAGACCACGTCCTGCAGGAACACGAACCGCCAGCCCCTCATCTGCGCGCGATACGAGAGGTCCAGGTCCTCGGTCAGGGTGTCGTGCTGCCAGCCGCCCGCGTCCCTGATCGCGTCGCGCCGCCAGACGCCGCCCGTGCCGTTGAAGTTGAAGAACCGTCCCGATCGATTGCGCCCGCCGTGCTCGAGGATGAAATGCCCGTCGAGCAGCACGGACTGGACCTGGGTCAGCAGCGAGTAGTCGCGGTTGATGTGGCCCCAGCGCACCTGGACCATCCCGACGCCCGGATCGTCGAAGTGGCCGAGCGTCTTCTCGAGGATCTCCGGAGGCGCGACGAAGTCGGCGTCGAAGATGAGGATGAACTCGCCCCCGGCCTGTTGCAGGCCGAAGTCCAGCGCGCCCGCCTTGTAGCCGTGGCGGTCTTCGCGGTGGATGTAGTGGATGTCGAAGCCTTCCTCGCGATAGCGGTCGACGGCGGCCTTCGCGATCTCCTGCGTCTCGTCCACGGAATCGTCCAGGACCTGGATCTCGAGGAGCTCCTTCGGGTACCGGATGCGGCACACGGAGTCGACGAGGCGGTCCACCACGTACATCTCGTTGTAGAGCGGAAGCTGCACGGTGACGCGCGGCAGACGGGCCGGTGGGGGGAGCGGCCGCGCGCGCCGGTCGCGGTGCCTGAAATACAGGAACACCATGATGTAGCGATGGAAGCCGAACACGGCGAGGACGACCAGCGTCAGGAAGTAGAATCCAAGGATCGCGAATTCAAGAGGGCTCATGATTTGCGGATTCGATCCTCCTCGACGTCCACGTTCGGGGGTGCGCGGCCAGGATCAGCCGCCTCACCGTATCGGTGAGTTTGTGCCGCTCTGGCACTGATCCTATAGTCGTAGTATCTGTTCAAGCCGCCGAACTCGTCAACCGTCCGCAAGACTTTTGGTTGCGACCGTGAACCCATCCGAGCTCGACGCCCTTCTGAAGGCCGTGCGCGAGGGACAAGTCAGCCCCGCCGACGCGCGGGCGCGCTTGGCCGGCTACGCGACCGAGGACCTCGGCTTCGCGACCATCGACCACGCGCGCGAGGCCCGCACGGGATGGCCGGAGGTCGTGTTCGGGGCGGGCAAGACCCCGGAACAGGTGGCCGCGATCGCGGAGCGCATCGCCGCTCGTGGGCACAATGTACTCATCACGCGCACCACGCCCGAGGCGCACCGGGTCGTGTCCGCCCGCCTTCCCCGCTCGGTCCATCACGAGAGCGCGCGGGCCATCACCGTCGAGGTCACGCCGGTGGCCCCGCTGCGCGGCGGCGTGGCCGTCGTCTGCGCCGGCACCTCGGACCTCGCCATTGCCGAGGAAGCGGCCGTCACGGCCAGCTTCCAGGGCGCCTCCGTGACTCGGATCTACGACGTCGGCGTGGCCGGGATCCACCGCCTGCTCGGGCGGACCGGCGACCTCCGTGAGGCGGACGTCGTGATCGTGGTGGCGGGGATGGAGGGCGCCCTGCCCTCCGTCGTGGCCGGGCTCATCGCCGCCCCCGTCGTGGCCGTTCCGACCTCGGTCGGTTATGGCGCCTCCTTCCAGGGCCTGGCCGCTCTGCTGGCCATGCTCAACTCCTGCGCCGCCGGCCTGGCCGTGGTCAACATCGACAATGGCTTCGGCGCGGGGCACTTGGCTTGCACCATCCTCCGCTCCGCCGCCCGCCTGCAGGAAAAAAACCGCTGAAAACTTGACAAAAGTATTGATGGTTCTCATCTTGTAGGCAGTCCTGTCCGGGCGGTGAGGCCTTTCGGGGGGCGAAGGGACTTCAGGCCGGGGTAGAGGACAGGATTCCTGTCCGCGCGACCCTCGCGAAATCGCAGAGCGGCGGAGGCTTACGTTGATCCCGTGGTGGGATCACGTCGTGCCTGAGCGTGAGGGGCATTCATCCGGTGTGCACACCGGGGGGCATGAACAGCAATACTTTCCGAACACTGGAATTCGAGGCTATTCGGGCGCTCATCCTGAGCCACGCCGGTTCGGCGTCAGGCCAGGATCGAGTCCAGGCTCTCACTCCTCATACCGAAACCGGCGCCGTCCGCGCCGCTCTCTCCCGGACCACCGAGGGGACGGTCGTGCTCCGCGTGCTCGGCCGGCAGCCCTACCACGATCTGCCCGACATCGCGCCCGCGCTCCAGGAGGCGGGCGTGGCCGGCACGTTCCTGGAGCCGCTGGCCCTGAGCGACGTCGCGTCCTTCATCGAAGGCGCAATCGAGATCGGCCAGCGCGTGGCCCGCGCCGAGGCCGCGCCGGAGCTGGCGCGCCTGGCCGCGGGCGTCAGCGACGAATCCGAGACCGCATCGGCGATCCGCCGCGCGATCCTGCCTGGTGGCGAGGTCGCCGATAACGCCTCCCCGCGCCTCGGCGAGATCCGCCGCACCCTCGCCCGCCTGAGGTCCCAGCTCCAGTCCGTGATGGAGTCGTACCTGCAGGGCAAGGACGCGGACCGCCTGCTTCAGGACAAGCTCGTCACCACCCGCAACGACCGCTACGTCCTGCTCCTCAAGTCCGAGCATCGCGGGCAGATCCCCGGGATCATCCACGGCTCGTCCGGTTCCGGCGCGTCGCTCTTCGTCGAGCCCATGCCCGCGGTCGAGGTCAACAACGACATCGTGTCCATGACGGAAGAGGAGCGCGAGGAGGTCGTGCGCATCCTGCGCGGGCTGACCTCTCGCGTGCGCGACCGCGGGCCCCACCTTTCGCGGTCGGTCGAGATCCTGGGCGAGCTGGACTTCGTGCAGGCGATGGCCCTGGTCGCGCGCGACATGGACGCGACCCTTCCCGAGATCGTGGACGCGCGTGCCGGGCTACGCCTGCTCCAGGCGCGCCATCCGCTGCTGATGACGTCGGTGGTCGAGCGCGTCGGAATGGCGCGGCGCTCCACGCGCGAGCCGGTGCCGGTGACGATCGAGGTGAAGGACGACGCGACTGTCCTCGTCATCTCCGGCCCCAACACGGGCGGGAAGACGGTCGCGCTCAAGACCGTAGGGCTGATGGCCCTCATGGCGCAGTCCGGCCTCCACATCCCCGCCGCTCCCGGGTCCTCGCTGCCGGTGTTCCGCCGCGTGTACGCGGACATCGGCGACGAGCAATCCATCGCCGCCAACCTGTCCACCTTCTCCGCGCATCTCGCCAACATCGTGTCGATGACGAAGGACCTCGCTACGCCCGCGCTGGTCCTGCTCGACGAGGTGGGCGCGGGGACGGACCCGACGGAGGGGGGCGCGCTCGGCGTCGCCATCGTGGACATGTTCCGCGCTCGCGGCGCCATGGTGATCGCGACCACGCATCACGGGCTCATGAAGGCGTACGCGCAGGCCACCGCCGGCGTCGCCCCCGCCTCCTTCGGGTACGACCCCGCGACCTACGAGCCGACCTACCTCTTGGAGCTGGGCACGGCGGGCCGGTCGCTGGCCCTCGAGATGGCGGAGCGGCTGGGCCTGCCCACGGAGACGGTGAAGGACGCGCGGTCGCGCCTCGACCTGAAGGAGGCGCAGGCGGAAGCGCTCCTCAAGAAGCTCGAGGAGGACCAGGCCACGTTGCGCGCGGCCGAAAAGGACCTGGCCGGGCGCCGTCTCGAGATCGAATCGGCGGAGGCACGCGTCACCCTGGCGGAGCGGGAGATCACCGCGCGCAAGAAGACGGAGATCGAGACGTTCGCGCGCGAGCTGCGCCGCCGCGGCGAGGAGGCGGTGCGCAAGGCCGCGCTGTCCATCGAGGACACGATCCGCAAGCTGGAGGAGGAGCGGCGCTCCTCCTCCGCCGCGGTCGCGAAGGCGAAGTCGTCGGTGGCGCGCCTCGTTCGGCAGGCGCAGGAGGAGGTGATCGCGGAGAGCGGCGGGGTGGTCGAGCGGGAGGAGGAAGTGGAAACGCCCGTCACCATGGGCATGCGCGTGAAGGTGCGGTCGCTGGGTGTCATCGGCGAAGTCATGAGCATTCACGAAGGTGAAGCGGAACTCGCCATCGCCGGGAAGCGGATGAGGGTGCCACGGGGTGAGTTGGTTGCTCTTGGTGGGCCCGCGGGCCCGGGCGGCGCGACCAGCCGCTCCCATGCCTCGGCTGGCCGCGCCGCGGATAAGCCGAGCGCAACGGGCAGCGCCGAGATCAACCTGGTGGGCCTTACGGTCGACGAGGCGCTTCCGAAGCTGGATAAGGCTCTCGACAATGCGGCGATCGCCGAACGGAGTCAGCTGCGCGTCATTCACGGATTCGGCCAGGGCATCCTGCGGCGCGCCGTCGCCGAGTTTCTCGAAGGGCATCCGCACGTCGCGAAGGTGAACGTCGCGTCCGAAGGACGCGGGGGCGTCACGGTTGTGGAGCTGCGCGACTAGATGCCCTTCCCCGACAGCTTCGTGGACGAAGTCCGGCGCACCGCCGACATCGTGCGCTACGTGTCCGAGCACGTGCAGCTCAAGAAGATGGGCACGTCGTACAAGGGCCTGTGTCCGTTCCATCAGGAGAAGACCCCGAGCTTCAACGTGAACCCGGACCGCGGCGCCTTCCACTGCTTCGGCTGCGGCGTGGGCGGCGACGTGTTCAAGTTCGCGATGCTCCACGAGAAGGTCAGCTTCCCGGAGTCGATCGAGCTGGTGGCGCGCCGCTTCGGCATCCCGGTGCCGGAGAGCCGCTACGAGCAGGGACCGGACCGCAAGGAGCGGGACGAGATGCTCACGCTGCTCGACGCCGCCGCCGAGCACTTCGAGCGCAACCTCTGGTCCGCTCCCGGCACCCGGGCGCGCGAGTATCTGCTCGGCCGTGGGTTCAAGAAAGAGACGCTCGAGCGGATCCGCACCGGCGCGGCCGCGGACAGCTGGGGTGACCTGTTCGAGACGTTGAAGGGGCGGTTCCCCGTCGGCGCCCTGATGACCGCCGGCCTCGTGCGCGAGGGGCAGAAGTCCAGCCGGCCGTACGACTGGTTCCGCAATCGCGCGGTGTTCCCCATCCTGAACGACTCGGGCCGCATCGTCGGCTTCGGCGCGCGCGCGCTCGACGGGGGCGAGCCCAAGTACCTCAACTCGCCCGAAAGCCCCGTGTACCAGAAATCCAAGACTCTCTACGGACTTTCCTGGGCCAAGGAAGCGATCCGTAGAGAGGGGCGCGTCGTATTGATGGAGGGGTACCTGGACGTGGCGCGCGCGCTGGAGAACGGCGTCAGCGAGGTCGTGGCGACCTGCGGCACCGCCCTGACCGCCGCCCACGCCCGCCTCATCCGGAGGTTCACGGAGAAGGTGATCGTCAACTTCGACCAGGACGACGCCGGACAGAACGCGGCGCGCAAGAGCCTCGACCTGCTGCTCGAGGAAGGCCTGAAGGTCCACGTGGTCGAGTTGCCCACCGGCGACGATCCGGACACTTTCTTGAAGGCGCACGGCGGCGATGCCTATCGCCAGCGGCTGGAGGCCGCGCCGCCGGCCATGCAGTGGCTGATCCACCGGGCCGCGGCCGAGAACGACACGAAGTCGCCCGCGGGAAAGGGCGCGTATCTCAACGCCCTGCTGCCCGTGCTGGCCCGCATCGACAACGCGGTCGAGCGCATGGCCTGGCTGCCCGCGATCGTCGAGCGCGGCGGCCTGGACGAAGGGGCGACGCGCGAAGAGCTGCGGCGCGCGCTGTCCGCGCGCGCGACGGCTGTGAAAACCCGTGTCGAGGCGAGCGGGCCGGCCATGCCGCCGCCCGCCCCGCAGGGGCGCCTGCTGCCCGCGGAGAAACTTCTGCTCACCCTGATCGTCGAAGGCTCAGAGGCCCTCCCGGCCGCCCTCCTGGAGCTTCAGGAGCCCGACCTCGAGAACCTGCGGTCGGCCGCCATCCTGCGCACGGCCCGGGCCCATGCGGCCCAGGGCAAGACGGTCACCCGCGCGGGCCTCGAGAATGACCTGAGCGAGGACGACCGCCGTCTGCTGAGCGAGATCGCGGTCGGGGCCGTGACCGGCGGAGGGGTGACCCCGGGAGATTGCGTACGGGAGCTCCGGTGTGGGCCGCTGAAGGCGCGCATGGCCGAGATCCAGAAAGACCTGGCCCGGGCCACGGGGGCGGACCAGGAGGCGCTTCTCAGCGAGAAGCTCCAGATCACACGACTTATGACAACTCTATGAAGTGCATCCAGCGGCCACCACCGGAGTGAGTGGCTGTAACGGGAAGGACGTCCGGGCCGTCTAAATCACTCGGGCTCCACTTGGGCGGGGGGCACCGACAGAGGAAACGAGGGAGAGGCAAAACGAATGGCGTTGTCGATCGAAGAAAAGTACGACGAGGTCCGGCAGCTCATCACCATGGGAAAGGAGAAGGGCTATCTCCTTTACGAAGAGGTGAACGAGATGCTGCCGTCCGAGATCACGTCCTCGGACGAGCTGGACGACATCTTCTCGATGTTCGGCCAGATGGGCATCGAAGTCGTCGATTCCGAGCAGAAGTTCCGCGAAGCGAAGGAAGGCGAGGAGGGCGCCGAGCTCGACCTGACCCCGGGGACCCTCGACAAGACC
>VAYK01000204.1 GCA_005884985.1 Actinomycetota bacterium
CGATCGTCGCGGGCCGCCAGCTCGGCGATGCGGGTCTCCAGCTCGAGCAGCGGCCCCTCGAAATCAAGCGCGTCCGGCATACTCCACGGTGATCGCGGTGGGCTCGAGCAGCGCCCCCAGCCGCTCGGTGAGCTCGGGGCTCGCGTCCACGAGCACGCCCCGGGCCCGCACGACCACTTCCTCGGTCGGCAGCACCATGTGCAGGAAGAGCGGGATGCGCCCACGATGGGCGGCGCAGATCTCGCGCACGGCCGCGACGGTGGCGCGGGGATCGGCGCCCGGCACCACGCGCACGCGCACGGCGTTGGGCTCGCCGGCGACCGGCGCGGCCCCGCTCTCGCCCAGCACGGCTTCGAGCAGCCGCACTTCCTCGGCCAGCACGCCGCGCCCCTTGTTGTCGCTGTCGTCGATCCGTCCCTTGATCCAGAGCGCCTCGCGCGAGCGGAGCTGCTCGGCCGCCGCCTTGAACGGCTCGGGGAAGATCGTGACCTCGATGGTGCCCTCGGTGTCCTCGAGCGTGACGAACGCCATGCGGTTGCCGCTCTTGGTGGCGGTCTCCTTGAGCGCGACCACGTGGCCGAAGAGCCACACCCGCGAGCCCGTGGGCCGCGAGGCGAGATCGCCGGACGGCGTCGCGCCCTTGAGCACGGCGGCGTCGCGGAAGCGCGCCAGCGGGTGGCCGGACACGTAGAAGCCGAGCACGTCCTTCTCGAAGGCCAGGCGCTGGTCGGACTCCCACTCCGGCGTCAGGGCGTTCGACTCTTTCTTCGCGGCCGGCGCCGCGTCCGGGATCAGGTCGAAGAACGAGCCCTGGCCCTCGGCCTTGTCGCGCTGCTGGCGCTGGCCGGTCTCGAGGGAGGCGTCGGTCATGGCCAAGAGGTGCGCGCGCGTGAGCCCGAGCGAGTCGAAGGCGCCGGCCTTGATCAGGCTCTCGATCACCCTGCGGTTGACGAGCCGGAGGTCGACGCGCGCGCAGAAGTCGTCCAGGTTCTGAAAGCCCCCGTCCGCCTCGCGCGTGCGCAGGATCGACTCCATGGCCGCCTCGCCCACGTTCTTGATGGCGGCCAGCCCGAAGCGGATCCCCCCGCCCGCCACGCTGAACTGCACGGCGGAGACGTTGACGTCGGGCGGCTTGACCTCGATGCCCATGGCCCGACACTCTTCGATGTACTTCACGATCTTGTCGGTGTCGCCCATTTCCGACGTCAGCAACGCCGCCATGAACTCCACCGGATAGTTCGCCTTGAAGTACGCCGTCTGATACGCCACCAGCGCATACGCCGCCGCATGGGAGTTGTGGACCACGATGCCGTTGGCGATGAAGCTGTGCGCCCCCGGCACCTCGATGTCGTAGGTTGGCTCTTCGCCTTCAAGGACGAACGTTCGCGGTCGCGTCCAGGCGATCGTCGCTTCGGCCAGGGCATAAAGGCTGGGAGTGTCGAGTCGGATGGCCAGTGAAGCGAGCGTGTCGCGTCTGATGCCGTTCTTGGCGCGATCGTCGAAGACGAGCCGGTAGGCAATCCCGAGGTGACGGCATCCCGCCTTCAGAGTCTCGTATCGCTTGAGAATGGCCTCCCGGAGCGGCTGCTGATACAACGCGGATGGAATGATTTCCACCGTTCCACGCCGAGATGCTGGCCGACGAGCTGCCCGAGAGCCGTGTAGACCTTTCGACCACCCAGGACATTGACGGTGAAGCCCGCCCGCCGTCCGCCGCGATACGCGAAAAACTTGCGATGGATCGTCGATCCGACTCCGAGCCTGAGGAAGAGGCGACGAACGTCCTGAGCCAGCCGTTCCGAGGAGGTCGCGTAATAAATCGACTTCGTCTTCGGATGAATGCAGCCGTCGCCCTGAAGCAGCTTGGCGAGAAGGATCGCAACCGCCCGGATGTTCCAGCGATCGGCCAGCGCGGGGACACGTTTGTCGCAGGCGGTCTTGCCCTGGAGCCCGCAGTCCTGAAACAGAAAGCGTACAGCGTCCGATGGTGTGCTTCGGTCGATGCGGACAGGGCGCACGGAAGATGCCCGCCCCTGCACGCGATGCTCCATACGGGCCATCGTGTTGGGAAACGCTTCCACGATCCCCGCCATGTCTTTCAACTCATCCGCCACCGTGGAGTGGAGATAGAAGTGACTGTCGTAACCGAGACTGCCTTCAGAGAGCGCATAGCCGAGCAGTCCAGGAAGGTGGTCCGGCACGGTTTCGACCCCGCTCGGTATCTCGCGGGCCACCGCGACGAAGTCACCCGCCGCGAGATCTTCGACGTTGACCCAGCCCCGCTGAGTGAAAACCGGATGGTCCGGTGTACAGCGAATACTCATGCCGTTCGCGAGGGTCAGGTGTCCAACCCGCCGGATACCGCTGGGCCGCGTCGGTCCGGCCGGGAAGATTCCGTCCTTCGTCAGGACTCGATCGCCGGCGCGGATTTCGACGATCGGCTTAGTCGTGCCGTCGGCCATTTCGATCAGCGTGTCGCCCTTGAGGCACTTGTTGAATCCGTAGCCCGCGAACTTTTCCATCAGCTCCCAGATGCGCTCGGCCGTCTTCTTGTCGGTGCCGCGCTCGGCGCAGCCGGCGAGGAACTTGGCGCGCTGGGTGGCCATGAGGTCGCGGTCCTTCTTGCCCATGGCGCGGCGGAGGGTGTCGGCCTCGCCCATGGTGAAGCCCGCCATCTCGGAGGCGACCTGCATGATCTGCTCTTGGTAGACCATGATCCCGTACGACTCCCGCGTGAACTTCTCCATGGCGGGATGCTCGTAGGTGATCTTGACCCGGCCCTGCTTGCGGCCGATGAAATCGGGGATCAGATCCATCGGGCCCGGCCGGTAGAGCGAGACCATCGCGATGACGTCTTCCAGCCGCTCCGGGCGGAGCTGGCGGAGCGCGTCGCGCATGCCCGAGGACTCCAGCTGGAAGACCCCGAACGTCCGCGCCTCCGAGAGCAGCGCGTAGGCCTTGGCATCGTCCAGCGGCAGCGCGTCGAAGTCGATGGTGATCCCGTGCGACTGGTTGATGAGCTCTGCCGTGTTGGCGAGCACGGTGAGGGTGCGGAGGCCGAGGAAGTCCATCTTGAGCAGGCCGAGCTTCTCGATGGGCCCCATCGCGTAGCCGGTGATCAGCTCGGGCCGCTTGGGATCCTTGTAGAGCGGGATGTGCTCGTCGAGCGGCTCGTCGGAGATGACCACGGCCGAGGCGTGGACGGAGGCGTGGCGGGTGCAGCCCTCCAGCGTGCGCGCGATGTCCCACATGTTGAGCGGGAAGGTCGGCACCAGCTTGGCGATCCGGTCGACGTCGCCGTAGGGCATGCCGAGCACGCGGCCGACGTCGCGGATGGCCGCCTTGGCCCCGAGGGTGCCGAACGTGATGATGTGGGCGACCACGTCTCGGCCGTAGCGCTCGGCCACGTAGCGGATGACCTCGTCGCGCCGGTCGTCGGCGAAGTCGATGTCCATGTCCGGCATGGAGATGCGCTCGGGGTTCAAGAATCGCTCGAAGAGGAGCCCGTACCGCATGGGATCGATGTTGGTGATCTCCAGACAGTAGGCGACCAGCGATCCCGCCGAGGAGCCGCGCCCCGGCCCCACCGCGATTCCCTTCTGGCGCGCGTAGTGGATGAAATCCCACACGACCAGGAAGTAGCCCGCGAAGCCCATCTTCTCGATGATGCTGAGCTCGTGGGCGAGCCGCGCCTCGATGACGTCGCCCGGAGAAGCGCCGTAGCGCTTGGCGAGCCCCGCGCGCGCGAGCTGCTCGAGATAGCTCTCCAGCGTGTGGGTGTCGGGCACGGTGTAGCGCGGCAGGTGGAAGCGGCCGAAGTCGAGCGTGAGGTTGCACCGCTCGGCCACGGCCAGCGTGTTGCGGCACGCCTCCGGCGTCTCGGCGAAGACCTTTGCCATCTCCTCGGCCGACTTCACGTAGAACTCCTCGGTCGAGAAGCGCCAGCGCTTGGGATCGGTCAGCATGGAGCCGGTCTGGATGCAGAGCAGCGCCTCGTGGGCGCGGCCGTGGGTGGCCTCCAGGTAGTGCGAGTCGTTGGTGCCGGCGACGGGCGCGCCGATCGCCTTGGCGATGGCCAGCGTCTCCGCGGTGACCCGCCGCTGCTCGTCCAGGCCGTGGGCCTGGAT